>CAZAGL010000066.1:0-10293 GCA_964484435.1 uncultured Caulobacteraceae bacterium | reverse complement strand
GGGCGATGAAGTGGAGCGGATCATCCGCGAAACCCGCCCCGATGCCGATTTTGCCGTGGTTTCCAACCCCGAATTCCTGCGCGAGGGCGCGGCCATCAATGATTTCAAGCGGCCGGATCGGGTCGTGGTCGGCACGGATGATCCGCGCGCGCGCGAAGTGATGCAGGAATTGTACCGCCCGCTCTATCTGAACGAAACGCCTTTGCTGTTCACCAATCGGCGCACCAGTGAGCTGACTAAATACGCGGCCAACGCCTTTTTGGCCATGAAGATCACCTTCATCAATGAAATCGCCGATGTCTGTGAGCGCACGGGGGCCGATGTCCAGCAGGTGGCGCGCGGCATCGGGCTCGATAACCGCATCGGCGGCAAATTCTTGAATGCGGGCCCTGGCTATGGCGGCTCCTGCTTTCCCAAGGATACCCTGGCTTTGGTCCGCACTGCCCAGGAGGCCGGCGCGCCGCTGCAATTGGTCGAGGCCACCGTGCGCGTCAATGATGCGCGCAAGCGGGCCATGGCCAAACGCATCATCACAGCGCTGAACGGGGATGTTTCGGGCAAAACCATCGCCATTTTGGGGCTGACCTTCAAACCCAACACCGATGACATGCGCGATGCCCCGGCCCTCGATATCATCCGTGCGCTGCAGGCCGGCGGGGCCAAGATCCGCGCTTTCGATCCCGAAGGCATGGAAGAAGCGGCCCATCTGCTAAATGGTGTGGAATTCGTTGGCGGCCCCTATGAGGCGGTGGCCGGCGCCGATGCCATGGCGATCATCACCGAATGGGATCAGTTCCGCGCGCTCGATCTAGGCCGCATCAAGCAGGCGCTATCGGCCCCGATCGTGATCGATCTGCGCAATATCTATAAGCCCGCGGAAATGCGCGCCTTGGGCTTTACCTATGTCAGCGTCGGCCGGGCCTGAAGCGGAAAGCCTTGTCATGAGCCAAATTGCCATTGGGAATGAGCGCCTCAGGCCTTTTTTGCCGACGCGCGATTATGCCCTGAGTGTGCGCTTTTACGAGGTCTTGGGCTTTGAGAAGGTTCTCGACGGGGAAGTGGCGATTTTCAACGCCCCATCCGGCGGCTTCATCCTGCAGCGCGGCTATCAAAAGGATTGGGCGGACAACACCATGCTGCAGCTGATGGTCGATGATCTCGATGCCTGGTGGGCGCATATCGCGGGCTTGGATCTGGCGGCAGCCTTCGGCGTGCAGGCCCCCAAGGCCCCGGCCATGCAGCCTTGGGGCCTGCGGGTGGCCTATGTTTACGATCCGTGCGGGGTGCTCTGGCATGTCTGCCAGAGGCGGGCGGGCGCGATCCAGGATTGATCGGTATGTTGATTGGCAGGCATGTGAGTGAGGCCAGCATGATCGAGACGTTCCAGATTGAGGCCCAGCGCCTGCATGGGCGAACGATCACCTCGCTGTTCGCGGCCGATCCCGATCGCATGGCCCGCTTGTGCGTGGAGGGCGCGGGCCTCATTTTCGATTTCTCCAAGCAGCGTCTGGATGCGTCGGCACTCGATGCCGGCCTTGCGGCCGCGCGCGCGGCGGGCGTGGAGGCCTTTCGCGATGCCATGCGGGCCGGGGAGGCCGTCAATGCCACCGAGGGGCGCGCGGCGCAGCATATGGCGCTGCGCAATGGGGCGGGCTTTTTGGCGCTCGGCCAGCCGATCTCGCAGGACATCCTGGCCGTGCGCGCCCGCATGCGCAGCTTTGCCGATGCGGCCATTTGCGGGCGGCTGGAGGGCTGGCAGGGCCGGCCCGTGCGGGCCATCGTGCATCTGGGGATTGGCGGCAGCGATCTGGGGCCCAAGCTGGTGCTGGAAGCCTTGCGCCCCTTGCGCCGCGCGGATGTCGAGGTGCGTTTCGCGGCCAATATCGATGGTGCGGAGGTTCAGGATGCGCTGGAGAGCCTCGATCCGCGCGATACGCTGGTCATCGTCGTTTCCAAAACCTTCACAACGCTGGAAACCCTGGCCAATGGCGCGGTGGCGCGCGCCTGGCTGGAAGCGGCCTTGGGCCCGGCGGCGGAGGCCCATTTGGCCGCCGTCAGCGCCGCGCCGCAGCGGGCAATCGCCTGGGGAATTGCGCAGGAAAAGGTCTTTCCGTTCTGGGAATGGGTCGGGGGGCGCTATTCGCTGTGGTCGGCGGTGGGGCTGTGTTGCGAGATCGCGCTGTCTGCCGGCGTCTTCGATGAATTCCTGGCCGGGGCCGGCGCGATGGATGCGCATTTCCTGCAAGCCCCGCTGGCGCGCAATGCCCCGATCCTGGGGGCTTTGGTGCAGAGCTATAACCGCATCGGCTTTGGCCATCAGAGCTATTGCCTATTGCCCTATGCCCGGCGCCTGGCTTTGCTTGCCCCCTGGGCCCAGCAATTGGAGATGGAATCCAACGGCAAAAGCGTGAGCCAGGCGGGTGCGCCGCTTTCCGTGCCGGCCGCCATGGTCACATGGGGCGGGGTTGGCACGGATGTCCAGCACAGCTTTTTCCAGTTTCTCCACCAGAATCTGCAACCTGTCCCGTGCGAGTTTTTGCTGGTGCTGGGAAGCGGCGAGGGGCCGGCCGGCCACCAAACCCAGCTTTTGGCCAATGCCATTGCCCAGGCCGAGGCCTTGCTGGCCGGCAAGAGCGCCGAGGCCGCTTTCCAGGACATGCGCAACGCCGGCATGGAAGAGGGGATGGCGCGCAAGCTTTCTCCGCACCGGGCTTTTGCCGGGGATCGCCCTTCCACCATGATCGGCCTTGCGGCCCTCGATGCGCGGCATTTGGGGGCGCTGCTGGCCTATTACGAGCACCGAACCGTGATGCAGGCCGCCTTGATGGGCATCAACCCCTTCGATCAATGGGGCGTGGAATTGGGCAAGGCCATGGCCGGATTGGCGGCCGGTGAATTGCAGGGCCAGGCCGCGCAGCGGGCGCATGATCCCTCCACCCAGTTTTGGCTGGATCGCGCGCGCCGATGACAATGGCTCAGGCCAGGCTCGGTGCGACGGGGCTGAGCGTCAGCCGGCTGGGCTTTGGTGTTTCGGGCCCGCATGGGCTGCCTGTGGTGTCGCCAGGGCAAACGCGCGGCGTGATCGCGGGGGCCTATGCCGGCGGCGTGCGCCTGTTCGATACCGCGCCGTTTTATGGCGATGCGCAGCTTCGCTTGGGCCGTGCGCTGCAGGAGATCGGCGCACGAGACTGCGTGCTGATCACCAAAGTGGGCACGGCGCGTGACGGCCTGCGCCTGATCAAGGATTTTGCACCCGATGCGGTGCGCGCCAGCGTTTCACGCTCTCTCGTGGAGCTACGAACGCAGCGCATCGAGATTTTGCTGCTGCATGGGCCGCCGGCGCGCCCTTTGGAAGAAAGTCTTCGTGCCACGCTCGATGGCATGCGCAAAGAGGGCCTGATCGGCCATGTCGGTGTGTGCGGGCGCGGCGAGGAAATCACCGTTTTGGGTGAAGATCCGCTGGTGGAAATCATCCAGGCACCGGTCTGGTCGGGCTGGCCGGCCTGGTGCGCGGGCACCGGCTTGGGCTTTTTGGGCATCGAGGCCTTGGCCCCGGCCCAGGCGCGCCGCCCTTGGCTGCCGCGCAGCGGCGCGGATGTGTGGCATTTGGCGCGGCGCTTGCGGCGTGGCATTGCAAAGGGGCAAGCCTCGCCCTTGGGGCCCGACGCGCTGCTGCGCGCGGCCTTGGCGCAAGATGGGGTTAATGCGGTTGTGACGACGACGACGCGGCTGGCCCATTTGCGCGCAAACCTGGCTTGCGCAGATCCCGAAGAAATCCGCGCGCAGTGAAGGCCAGCCCCAACATGGCGGCGATCAGGGCAAAGCCCGCCTTTTGCCAAGGGCCGCGCGCCTGGCGGGCAAACAGCAGGCCAAAGCCGCGCGCCTTGTGGCGCTCGATGAACAGGCTGGAAGCCTGGCTGCTCGCCCCGCTGTGCAGGCCATTTGCCAAAGGGTGAAACACGACATCCCCGCCGGCCGTCTTGGCGCGGGCGCACAAATCCACATCCTCGACATGCAGGAAAAAAGCGGGATCGAACCCGCCCAAGGCCAGATAATCGGCCCGCCGCATCATCAGGAAGGCCCCGCTGACGGCACCGACCGGGATGGGCCCGGCGGGCAGGGGATCGTTTTCCCGGTGCGGATCGCGAAACAGCGTGTGCAGCTTTTCCAGCCGCCCCAAGCCGCTGGCGGAAACCAGCGCCGTCCAGGGGGTGAGGCGATCGCGCCGCGCGCCGCGCTGTTCGCGCCCATCCTCGCTTAAGATGCGCCCCCCGATAATGGCCGGGGATCGCGCATGGGCCAATCCCTCCACAAGCTGCGCCGCCGCGCCTGGCTGAATCTGGAGATCGGGATTGAGCAGCAAGAGGCAATCGCCGCCCGCCTGCGCGGCCGCCAGATTGCAGGCCGGGCCAAAGCCGATATTGCCATGCCCGGTGAGCAGGCGTAGGCGCGGCTCGATGCCCGCCTGGCTTTTCAGGCGCGCCAGCACGTCGGGAGGATTGCCGTTATCGACCAGCCAGATCTCCTCGATCAGGGGCTCGGCCAAGGCGGCGCGCAAAGCGTGCCAAAGGATCGGCCCCGTCTGGTAGCTGACCATCACGGCGCTGAGGATCTGGCGCGCTGCCGGGCCGGAGGGGGGCGTATCTGGTTTCATCGAAAGCCTGAGCGTGTTTGCCCGCCGCCTTCCTTAGCCGAAATTGAAACATATTGTAACCAAAAGCGATTTGGCGCTGGCGGCGGCCTTTGCCACAAGGGCGCGGAAAGAGAAATATCATGTCCGCAGCCGCGATCCCGTTTATCGATCTGGAAAGCCAGCGTCGACGCCTGGATGGGCGCATCGAGCGGGCGATCAGCCGGGTGATCGAAAGCGGCCGGTTTATCCTGGGCGAAGAGGTTCAGCGCTTTGAAGCCGCCTTGGCGCAGTTTGGCGGCGCGCGCCATGCGATCGGCTGCGCCAATGGCACCGATGCCTTGGCTTTGGCCCTGATGGCCTGGGGCATTGGGCCGGGCGATGCGGTGTTCGTGCCCAGTTTCACCTTCACCGCCACGTCCGAGGCGGTGGCCCGGCTGGGCGCATCGCCGGTGTTCGTGGATATCGATCCCGAAACCTATGTGATGGATCCGGCCGCGCTCAGCGCACAAATCGCCCTGGTGAGGGGTGAAGGTCGCCTTCGGGCGCGGGCCATTATCGCCGTGGATTTGTTCGGTCAGCCGGCCGATTATCCGCGCCTGGCGCACATCGCCCGCGAGCAGGGCCTGAAATTGCTGGCCGATTCGGCGCAGGGCTTCGGCTGCAGCCTGAACGGGGCCCAGCCGCTGCATTGGGCCGATGCGACCACGACCAGCTTTTTCCCGGCCAAGCCTTTGGGCTGTTATGGCGATGGCGGGGCGGTTTTGACCCAATCGGATGAGGATGCGGCGATCATCCGCTCTCTGGCCCAACACGGGCAGGGCGCGGCGCGCTATACGCATGTGCGCATCGGCCTCAACAGCCGCCTCGATGCCTTGCAGGCGGCCGTCTTGAACGAAAAGCTGAGCATTTTCCGAGACGAAATCATCGAGCGCAATCGCGTAGCGCAAGCCTATGGTGCCGCTTTGGCCGGCGGGGCCAAGCTGGCGCGCGTGATCGAAGGCGGGCTTTCCACGTGGGCGCAATACACGATCGAGCACGAAGATCGCGATGGCCTGGCGGCCGCCTTGCAGGCGCAGGGCATCCCGAGCGCGGTCTATTATGCCGCGCCCACGCATTTGCAGCCCGCTTATGCCCAATTCCGCCGCGCCGGCGAATCGCTTGCCGTGACCGAGGCGGCGGCCCAGCGCGTATTGAGCCTGCCCATGAGTGCTTATGTGACGCCGGAAATTCAAGATCGCATCGCGATGACATTGGCGCGCTTCAACGCCAGCCAGCGCCGCGCCGCTGCCTAACAATCCGTGAACAGAAATGTTTCCAGCACTGCGCGCACCTCGGGCGGCGGCGAGGCCGGCTGGCCGTTTTGGATGTAAACCACGATCGTCTGCGCCGCGCCGATGCATTTGTCGTTTTGGAACAAAGCCTGCACGATTTCATAGGACGTGCGCCCGATCCGGCCAATGCCGGAGCCGACGCGAATCACCCCTGGATAGAGGCCCTCGGCTAGATAGGCGATATCGACATTGGCCACGAGCATGCGCTCTGGCCGGGTTTGGGCCTTGGCAAAAACCTGGGTGTTGAGATGGACACGGGCCTCTTCGTAAAATTGGCCGAAGGCCACATTATTGATGTGGCGCAAGGGATCGAGATCGGCAAAGCGCACCGGCACATCCAGGGCGGCCGGGTAATTCTTGAGAATCAGGCGCATTGGGGCGGGTTTCATCGCGCGGCTTTCATTTTGAGGGAATGTTAAGCGCGAAGCGCTAAAGTAAAGCCTGCTTCATCCGCGAGCAAAATGCAGAAAGCAAGCCCGCATGCGCAAAGGTTTGGGTGCGGTTCGGCAGGGGATGCATGAATAGAATGCAAAACGATTCCGAGCGCGATCTCGCTTTCACGGATGCGGATTTCAAGGCGCTGTCGCAAACCATGCGCACGCTGACCGGCGTGGCTCTGGCCCCGGAAAAGCGCGAAATGGTCTATGGGCGCTTGGCCAAGCGGGTGCGCAGCCTTGGGCTGGCCAGCTTTCGCGATTATGTGAAATTCCTGGAAAGCCCGGCCGGGCAGGCCGAAACCCAAGGCCTGATCAATGCCTTGACCACGAATTTGACCCGCTTTTTCCGTGAGCCCTATCATTTCGAGGATTTGCGCCAGCATTTTGCCAAGGCCAAGGCCCAGGGCGCGCGGCGCTTTCGTGTCTGGTCCGCGGCGTGCTCGACCGGCCAAGAGCCCTATTCCATCGCCGCCGCGCTGCTGGAAGCCGGGGCCCAGCCCCAAGACGATGTCCGCATCCTGGCCACCGACATCGATACCGATGTGCTGGCCCGCGCCCAAAGGGGCCGCTATGGCGCGCAAGATATCGCCAGCGCGCCCCAAGAATTGCAAAAGCGCTTCACGCTGGAGGGCCAAGAGGCCGTGGCCAGCGCCAATTTGCGCGCGCTGATCGCGTTCAAGCCGCTCAATCTCATCGGGGAATGGCCGATGAAAGGGCCTTTCGATGCGATTTTCTGCCGCAATGTGTTCATTTATTTCGATCAGGCCCTACAGGCCAAGATCGCCGGCAAAATGACGGCTTTGCTCGCGCCGGGCGGGCGGCTCTATATCGGCCATGCCGAAACCCTGCGCGATCCGAGGGGGCTGGCGCTTTGCGGAATTACAACTTACACGCGTGACATGGCGAATGCGGCATGATCCGGGTTCTGATTTGCGATGACAGCGCGTTCATGCGCTCTCTCATCCGCTCCGTGCTGGAGCGCGATGGCGCATTTGCGGTGATCGGGGAGGCCGGCGATGCCTTCGAGGCGCGCGAGGCGATCAAGACGCTGAACCCCGATGTGCTGACGCTGGATGTGGAAATGCCGCGCATGGATGGCGTGGCCTTTCTGGAAAAGATCATGCGTCTGCGGCCCATGCCGGTCGTCATGGTCTCGACGCTGACGCAGGCCGGTGCCGATATCACGCTCCAGGCCCTGGAACTCGGCGCAGCCAACGCCGTGCAAAAGCCCAGCCCGTCGGAGGAAAATGGCTTTTTGCGTTTTGGCGAGGAATTGCGTGCCGCCATCATCGCCGCAGCCCAGTGCGCGCGCCCAGCCTTGCCCCCCGCGCGGGCCCCAGCGCGCGTGGCCGGCCCCGCGCAGTATGTCGAGGCGATGATCGCCATCGGGGCGTCGACCGGCGGGGTGGAGGCGCTTCATCAGATCCTGCCGCGCTTTCCAGCCAATTCTCCGCCGATTGCCATTGTCCAGCATATGCCGGCGGAATTCACCCGGCGCTTCGCCGAGCGGCTGGATCAGGCCTGCGCCATCGAGGTTCGCGAGGCGCAAGACGCCATGCCATTGCGCGCTGGATTGTGTGTCATCGCGCCGGGCGGGCGCCATCTGCGCATCGGCGGTGGCCCGGGGCGGTTTTTCTGCCAGCTGAGCGATGAGGCACCGATCAGCGGCCACCGCCCTTCGGTCGATGGCTTGTTCGCCAGCGTCGCCAAGAGCGCGGGGCCCTCGGGCGCGGGCATGCTGCTGACGGGCATGGGCCGCGATGGGGCCGAAGGCCTGCTGCAATTGCGCCGCGCCGGGGCCTTTACCTGCGCGCAGAGCGAGGCCAGCTGCGTGATCTATGGCATGCCGCGCGCCGCGCAGGAAATGGGCGCGTGCGCCGCCCAAGCCGATTTGGCCGATTTGCCGGGCCTTGTGCTCCGTGCCTTAGCGCATTTTCAACAAAAGTGTCGTCGCGGTTTTGTGCCCGAAAATGCGCATAATCAATTAGTTATTGCATCGAACCCCGTGAAATCCGGATCGGATTTCACGGACGATGCAATAGAAACCTCCAACTCCAACCGTGAAGGGAATGCCCATGCCAAAGGCCGCTGATATCTCCGTGCTGCTCGTTGACGATCAGCAAAGCATGCGCAGCCTGGCGCGTTTTGCGCTGGAATCTTTTGGCGTGCGCAGCCTGCTGGAAGCCAAAAGCGGGCGTGAGGCCATCCAGCTGATGGAAACGCGCAGCTTCAGCCTGATCATTTCCGATTGGAACATGGATGACGTGGATGGGCTGACGTTTTTGAAAGTGGTGCGCAAGCATCCGCGCACCAAAACCACGCCCTTCATCATGCTGACGGGGCAGAGCGATCGCGAGCAGGTCAAGCAGGCCATCGATGCCGGCGTGAACAATTACGTGATCAAGCCCTTCGATGCCGCCACCCTGCGCAAGAAGATCGAGGCGGTGATCGGCAAGATCGAATAGGGCTAAAACATCTCATATTCGGGTTGGGGGCTGGCCTCTTTGCCGTTCCAGGCCTGGATCAGGCTGTCGAGGCCGAGAATGCGCTCCACATCCTTGACATTGAGCGCCCCTTGCGCCTCCAGCGCGAAGGCCGCCAAGCGGGCCAGGCGCTGGCTGAGGAGATCATGCACCTGCAAAGCCTGATCGACATTATGGCGCTCAGCCGGGCTCAATTCCTGGCCAGGCGGCCTCAAAGCGCAGCGCAATCCCGGCTCCATGGCTTTGAGCAGCGCCCCGGCGGCCTGCAATTGCTCGGCCAGGAATTTCGAAATATCGCCGATCGGCGTGGCGGCTTCGCAACCTTCGGTTAATCGAAGCGCCTGAGAAACGGAAACCATGCGTTCTGTCCTTGCATCCTTGGGGCCGCCAGCGGGCCTGACCACCACCTTTGTGATGCAAGGCTGCTACGAAATTGCAAACGATCCAGATATTTTGCTGTCCACCGTGCTCGGAAGCTGCGTGGCGGCCTGCATCCGCGAGCCGGTTTCCGGCATAGGTGGGATGAATCATTTCCTCCTTCCCGAATTGGCGGCCAAGGATGGCTCGGAAGCCAGCTTGCGCTATGGGGCCCATTCCATGGAAACCCTGGTCAATGCCTTGGTCACCGCCAGCGGGGTTTCGGATCGGCGCCGCCTCGAGGCCAAGGTGTTTGGTGGCGGGGCGGTGGTTTCAGGGCTTTCGGATGTGGGCGGGCGCAACAGCGCCTTCGTGCGAACTTGGCTGGCCCGCGATGGCCTGCGCGTGCTGGCCGAGGATTTGGGCGGGCGCGAGGGGCGCAGGGTGCTCTATCATCCGGCCACGGGCCGCGCCTGGTGCAAGCCGATCAGCTCTACCGATTCGCGCATCCTGGCCGAACAGGAGAAGCCCAAGATCCAGCCACCCAAAGCCCCCAAGCTGGAGATCGAATTATTTTAGCGGGTAGGCCGTCCGGCAAAAGTAGGAAAGCGTTAAGGCGCATCACTTCACAACCGGAGATGGCCCATTTGGGCCGCGCACATGCTCTGAACCCAGTTTGAGGCGGCCATGCCCAAAGGAGGGCGCGATCAGATGCTCAATTCCCGAGATGAGACCCCAGCCGAGATCCTTACGCTTGCCCCGGTGATGGATGCCGCCGCCGCCAGCCTGGCCTGCGAGACGCTTTTGGCCAAATTGCAACCCGGCGGCGCGCTGCGCGTGGATGCCAGCCAAGTGGGCCGGATTTCCACACCCGGCGTGCAGTTTTTGGTCGCGGCCCGCGCCCAGGCCTTGGCCCAAGGCGGGGCCATCACCGTGATCGCGTCGCCCGCCCTCAATCGTGCCCTGGATTTGCTGGGGCTGAACGCAATGTTTCAACTCCATATCGAGGAAGGCCCATGAAACCGCTACGCGTTCTTGCTGTCGATGATAGC
>CAZAGL010000065.1:0-10444 GCA_964484435.1 uncultured Caulobacteraceae bacterium | reverse complement strand
TGGCTTTTCGCCCTTTTTTGTGCCCAATCTGGCGGCGGGCCTATAACACAGGCATTAGCCTCACACGCGCGGCAGGTAAATGGCGAAGGCCGTTCCCTGGCCGACCACGCTTTCCACGCAAAAGCCGCCGCGATGGCGGTTCATGATGTGCTTGACGATGGCCAGGCCCAGCCCGGTGCCAATTTTTTCCGAGCGGCTATCGGGATCGACGCGATAGAACCGCTCGGTCAGCCGGGGAAGATAGCGCCGGGCGATGCCGCGGCCGTTATCGCTCACCCGCACATAGGCGAAATGCTCGCCCGCACCGGGGGGCGGCATCAGCAAGGCGATGCGCCCGGCATCGGGCCAACGCCGGCCGGCCAATTCCAAGGCCTGCTCGCGCCCCTGGGCGATGCCGATCTCGACGCACACCTTGCCCTCTTTGGCGGGTGTATATTTGATGGCATTGTCGATCAGGTTTTGCAGCACTTGCTGCACCTGGAAATGCTCGCCTTTGACCATAGGATCGATGCCGCTGACGGAGAGTTCCAGCGCCACGCCCCGCTCGCGCGCCGCCAGGGTCAGCGCATCCACCGCCTCCTTGGCGGCACCATCGAGGCCGATTTCGCCCACGGGCGGCACGTGCTCGTTCAACTCGATGCGCGACAGGGCCAGCAAATCATCGACCAGCCGGCGCATGCGATCGACCTGATTGGCCATCAGGCCCATGAATTTGGCGCTGGCCTCGGCATCTTCGCGGGCGGGGCCGCTCAAGGTTTCGAGCAGCAAGCTGAGCGTGGCCACGGGCGTGCGCAATTCATGGCTGGCATTGGCCAGAAAATCCGAGCGCATGCGCTCGGTGGCCACGCGCGAGGTCTGATCATGGAAAACCATCAAAGCCGCCTTCTGCCCGCCCCACACAAGCGGCGAAAAATACACGCGAAAATGCTCCTCGACCGATCCCGCCGGCTGGTATTCCACCGTGCTGCCGCGGCCATCCTCGGCGGCGGCCTGGGCCCCATCGAGCAATTCGGGATGGCGCAGAATGGCCGAAAGCCGCAGGCCACTGGCCTCGAATTCCAATTGCTTGCGTACCGCCGCGTTCGATCCGGCGATCCGCCCCTCGCGATCGATGACGAGCGCCGGCTCCGGCAGGGCCTCCAGCAAGGGCACCAAATCGCGCATTTGCGCCTGCGCGGCCTGAGGCATGGCCTGCCCGGCCGGCTTTTGAAGCTTGGGCCGCAGCCAAAACGCCGCCGCCAGCGCGCAGAAAAGGGCCAAGAGGCCCGCCAGGCCCGCCCAATTGGCGGCAGATGCCCAGCCCAGGATCAAGGCGCAACCGGCCAGAACAGCAGCGGCACCGATCGCCATGCGGGCTTTATCCAGATCCGACATGCTGCCTCCCGGGCCAAGGCGCATGCAAAGCCCACGCCGATCCGGCCCACCCAATGCGCAAGCCCTAAGGCTTCAGCAAGGGGCTTGCATCCAAATGGCCATCTCAGCGCATCTCGATCAGCAATTGGCCGCCAAATCCGCAGCATCCATATTGATCCTCGATATGGATTTATTGACAATCGGGTTTTCCCGCCGTAATGGCTCCTTTTGGAGGATTTCGTGAAACGCTTGGGTCTGGGATTGTTAGTGGCGGCGGCGGGCTGCTCGCATGTGGCGCAGGATATTCGCCCGCCCAGCGCGCCGGCGAGCTTCCAGGCCAAGCCGGCGCAGCCGGCCGAATCGGGGGCCAATCTGCCGGAGCACGCCTGGCTGCAAACCTTCAGCGCGCCGGGCCTGGAGGCCGTGGTGGACGAGGCGCTGCGCGTCAATCCCGATCTCCAGCGCATCAAAGCTTTGCGCGATCGCGCCCGCGCCAGCGCCAAGGCGGCGTTTGGCCCGCGCCTGCCCAGCATCGATTTCGGCCTTGGCACGGGGCGCACCTCCGCGCCCGATGGCCTGGGCGGCCGCGCGGCCTTCAATGTGGCCAACGGCGATCTCACCGCCTCCTGGGAAGTGGATGTCTGGGGCCGCGTGCGGGATAATTTCCGCGCCGCCTCTTCCACTGCCGATGCCGCGCAGGCCGATTATTACGCCACCCGGCTCTCCATCGCCGGGCTCGCCGGGCGGGCCTGGATCGATCTCATCGAGGCGGCCGGCCAGGCCCGCTTGACGCAAGAAGATGCCGAGGCCCGCGCCCGCACCCAGGGCCAGACGGAGCGGCGCTATGATCGCGGGGTGGCCGAATCCCTCGATGTGCGCACCGCCCGCGCCGCGGCCGCTTCCGCGCGCGCCACCGCCTCGGCGGCGCGGGAGGCCAGCTTCATCGCGGCGCGCCGGCTGGAAGCGCTGCTTGGCCGCTATCCCGCCGGGGAAATGCAGCCGGGCCTCGATATTCCGCAATTGGGGCCGCTGCCCCCGGCAGGCACGCCCACTTTGCTGTTGGCCCGCCGGCCCGATGTGGCCGCCGCCGAGGCGCGCCTGGTGGGTGCCGGCTATCAGCTGAACGGCGCGCGCAAGGCCTTGTTGCCGCGCTTCACCTTGCGCCTTGTCGGCTCCACCAATGGCGATGGCCTGCGCGATATCACCTCGCTGGAAGATGCGGTGGCGCAAGTGGCCTTGGGCATGGTGGCCCCGATTTTCGAGGGCGGATCGCTGCGGGCCCAGGTGCAGGCGGCCAAGGCCGATACGCGCGCCGCCGCCTTCGATTATGTCTCCACCGCCATCGCGGCCTGGGAGGAGGTCGAAAACGCCATCGGCCAGGATGCCACTTTGGCGGCGCAGGAAAACGCCTTGCGTCTGGCCGCCGAAGAGGCCGGCGTCGCCGAGGAATTGACCAAGCGCGATTACGCGCGCGGCGTGGCCACCATTTTCGATCTGGTCCAGGCCCAAGCCCAGCGCATCAACGCCCAGCGCAGCTTGCTCTCCGTGCGCGCGGCAAGGGCCACCAACCGCATTCGCTATCACATCGCCCTTGGGGGCGGCGCGGAGGCCGGCGCGATCGGGGCCACTCCTGCTGAAATCCAAGAGGAATCCAAGGCATGAACAAGATGAGCCTCGATTTGCCCCATCTGCTCGACAACGCCCAGCGCGGCGCGAAAAAGTTCAAGCTGTCGCGGCGGGTGGCCATGGTCACTTTACCCGTCGCCGCGCTTGGGGTCGGCGTTTTTGGCGTCGCGGCCATGGTGGCCACCGCCCCCAAGCCGCAAAAAAAGGAAGAGGCTCCGCCGCCGCTGGCCGTGCAGGTGGCGCAAGCGCAAGCGCAAGATGTGCGCCTCTCGGTTTCCACCCAGGGCCTGGTGCGCGCCGTGACGCAGGCCACGCTTTCCGCGCAGGTGGCCGGCAAGGTCGTCTATGTCGCGCCCAGCTTCGCCGATGGCGGGGCCTTTACCAAGGGCACGCTCTTGGCCCGCATCGATCCGGCCGATTATGAGCTGGCGCTGGTGCGTGCCAAGGCCCAAGTGGCCCAGGCCGAAGAAAACATGATCCGCGAAGAAGCCGAATCGGCCATCGCCCTCACCGATTGGCAGGAATTGGGCCGCGCGGGGGAGCCTTCCGATCTCGTGCTGCGCAAGCCGCAATTGGCCCAGACGCGCGCCGCGCTGGCCGCGGCACAAGCCAGTTTGCGCGGTGCGGAGCTGGATCTGGCTCGCACGGAAATCCGCGCGCCCTTCGATGGGCGGATCATGGAAAAACGCGCCGATCTTGGCGATATCGTTGCGCCGGGAACGGCGCTGGCCACCAGCTTCGCCACCGATCGCGTGGAAGTGCGCATCCCCTTGACCGATGCCGATCTGGCCATTCTGGAAACGCCCGTGGGCTTTATCGCCAACGGCAAGAACGCCCCCGAGGTCGTGCTCAGCTCGCCTGCCGGTGCCTTGACCCGCACGTGGAAGGGCCGCCTGGTGCGCACCGCCCCCATGGTCACGGAGCAGACGCGGCTGATCACCGGCTATGTGGAAGTGGATGCCCCCTTCTCGGCGCGCCATGCCGCCCCCTTGGCCCCGGGCCTGTTCCCCACCGCCACCTTGCAGGCGGTCAAAAGCCAGAGCCTGATCGCGGCCCCGCGCGGCGCGCTGAAAAAGGGCGAGCAGGTGTTTGTCGTCAAGGCCGACAATTCCATCGAAATCCGTCAAATCGTTCCGGTGCAAACCACTCCGCAAACCGTGTATTTCCGGGCGGGCCTCGCACCGGGTGAGCGCGTCGTGGTTTCGGCTTTGCCGGCCGCGCGCGACGGCCTCAAAATCACGCCGCTTTCGGCCGATGGCGGCGTGCTGGCCCCCACAGCGCCCAAGAAATAAGCCCCCTATTCCACGCAAGGAAGCCTGAAATGTTGAGCGGTCTCGTCGCCTGGTGGGGGAAAAACCCGGTCGCCGGCAATCTGGTCATGCTGGCCTGCGTCATCGCCGGCACCTTGTCTTTCCTCAAGATGGAAAAGGAATTTTGGCCGGCCGGGCGCGGCGATGCCGTGACCATCACGGCCAATTGGCCCGGTGCCTCGCCCGAGGACATGGAAAGCCAGGTCACCGTGCGCCTGGAAGAAGCCGTCGCCGATCTCAATGGCGTGGATTATGTGCGCAGCCGCTCCGGCGAGGGCTTTGCCTGGGTGCGCCTGTTTGTCGATCCGGGCTTCAATGTGGATACGCTGACGCAGCAGGCCAAATCCAAGATCGATGGAATTTCCGGCCTGCCCAGCGGGATCGAGCCGCCGCAGGTGGCCCGGGAAGTCAATCGCAATTGGTCGATCATCCTATCGCTTTCGGGCGAGGCTTCCGAGCGCGTGCTGCGCGATACCGCCGAAAAGTTGCGCGATGACATCGCCTTGCTGCCCGGCGGGGTGAACACCTCGATCAGCGGCACGCGCCAGCCCGAGGTTTCGATCGAGCTGTCCGAAGAGGCGCTGCGCCGCTATAACCTGACATTCGCCGAGGTTTCCAATGCGGTGCGCCGTGCATCGATCAATCTCTCGGCCGGCTCGGTGCGCACGGCCGATGGCGATTACCAGCTGCGCGCGCGCAATCTCGCCGATACCCGCACCGATTTTTCGGCGATCGTGGTGCGCCAATCGGCCGATGGCGGGGTGGTGCGGCTGGGTGATGTGGCCAGTATCCAAGATGGCTTCCAGGATGTGAACCTCTATTCCACATCCAACGGTGAGCGCTCGGTGCTGATCACCATTTTGACGGCCGACAAGTTCAATATCTGGGACACTTCCAAATCCCTCGACAAGTTCCTGAAAGAGGCCCGCCAGGAGCTGCCGGCCGGCCTGAAACTGACCAAGATCTATGACGAGGCCGAAGATTTCTCTTCGCTCACGGGGATTTTGTTCAGCAATGCCTTGCAGGGCTTTGTCTTGATTTTCCTGCTGCTGCTGTTGACGATCCATCCCAAAGTGGCGGTCTGGGCAACTTTGGGGGTGATGACGGCCTTCGCCGGCTCGTTCTTCATTTTGCCCTATGTCGATGTGTCCTTGAACTTCATGTCCGTATTCGGCTTTTTGCGGGTTCTGGGCATTATGGTGGATGATGCCATCATCGTCGGGGAAGCCGTCTATGAGCGGGTGGAGCAAGGCCATCACGGCGCGGATGCGGCCATTCTCGCCACACAATTGGTGCTGAAACCGCTGGTGGCTTCGGTCTTTGTCACCATGATCGCCTTTTCGCCCTGGATGCTGATTTCCGGCGATGCGCGCCAGTTCACCCGCGCCATCTCCATCGTCGTCATGTCCACCTTGGTGTTTTCGCTGATCGAAAGCCTGATCATCCTGCCGGCGCATTTGGCGCACGTGAATTTGCCCAGCGGCGGCACCAGCCTGCTGGCGCGCCTGATGACGGCGCAGCATGCCTGCGCCAATTTCGTGGTTTGGGTGGCGAAAAATCTGCACGGGCCGGTGCTGCGCACGGCCGTGCGCTGGCGCTATCTGACCTTGGCCTGCTTCACCGCCGTCTTGCTGTTCTCCTTCGCCGTGGTGGGCACGGGGCGGGTCAAGCAGACCTTCTTCCCCGAAGTGGAGGGCGATTTCCTGATCGCTTCCATCGAAATGCCGGCCGTCACGCCCTATGGCCGCATGGAGCAGGTCGCCCAGCAGCTGGACAAAGCCCGGATCGCCATCGAGGCCGAAACCAAGGCCCAAGCGGTGAAGGATCCCAATACGGGCGAGGCCTCCCACGGGGTGGTGCGCAGCTGGTCGCAATCCATCAACGAAACCACCATCCAGGCCTTTATCGGCCTCACCCCGCCCGAAACGCGCCCGGATTTGCGCTCCAAGGCCGTTTCCGAGCGCCTGAAAGCCCTGCTCGGCGAGGTGCCCGGTGCCGAGCGCATCAATTTTGAATTCAATGGCGGCGGCAATGGCGCGTCCATCCAATTGGCCCTGATGGGCCGCAACCAGGAGGAATTGCGCGCCTCGGTGGAGGAATTGAAGGCGCAATTGCTGACCTATGCGCAGGTTTCCAGCGTGCGCGACAGCGAGGAGGCCGCCGTCGAGGAATTGCGCTTCACCATGCTGCCCGGGGCGCAGCAAATGGGCATCAGCCTCAGCGAAGTGAGCAATCAGGTGCGCCAGGCCTATTTCGGCGAAGAGGTGCAGCGTTTGCCGCGCGAGGGCGAGGATGTGCGTGTCTATGTGCGCTATCCGCGCGATGCGCGCCGCTCCCTCGATAGCCTCGAAGCCTTCCGGGTGCGCACGGCCGATGGGCGCGAAGTGCCGCTGGCCGCCGTGGCGCAGGTGGATTTCGCGCCGGGCGTGACCGGCCTCGATCGGCGCCAAAGGCTGCGCTCCATTTTGGTGGAAGCGGAAGCCCCCAAAGAGGCGCGCACCACCATTTTGAAGGAGTTGAACCAAAGCGGCTTCTTCAACCGGCTGGAGCAGAAATATCCGAGCATCACCCGGCGCGCCATCGGCGAGGCCGAAGCCCAGGCCGAGTTTTTCGGCGAATTGCTGGGCTTTGGGGCCATGGCCTTGTTTGCCATGTATGCACTGCTGGCCATCGTCTTTCGCTCGTATTTCCAGCCGCTTCTGGTCATGTCGGCCATTCCCTTCGCCTTCATGGGCGCGGCCTTCGGGCACTGGGCTTTTGGCTCGTCTTTCGCGTTATTCTCTTATCTCGGGGTAATTGCGGCGGCGGGCGTGGTGGTCAATGACAATGTGGTGCTGGTCGATCGGGCCAACCAAATCCGCGAGACGGGGGTTTCGGCCTTCGAAGGGATTACCGAGGCGGGCGTTTCGCGCTTCCGGCAAATCTTCTTGACCTCCATCACCGAATTCGTGGGCCTTGCCCCGATGCTGTTCGAGGATGCGGCCATCGCCCAATTCTTGAAGCCCATGGCGCTTTCCATGGCCTTCGGCGTGCTGCTATGCATGCCCGTGACACTGATCTTGACCCCAACCTTCTACATGGTGGCCAAGGATATCAAGGATCTGCTCGGCGCTTTGCCGCGTGGCTGGATGCGGGTTTGGCGGGGCCGAGAAGCCAGCGCCACCCCCGCCGAATGAACTCGTAAAGGGAGGAACAGCATGAAATCCTTACAAATTAGAGCCCTGCTGCTGGGCGCGGCCAGCGCGGCCTTACTGGCCGCTTGCGCCGGCAGCAAAGAGGCCTCACCACCGCCCGCCGCGATCGCCCAGGCCGCGCAAGCGCCCAAGCCCCCGCCGAGGCCCCCTGCCGCGCTCGGCAGCTTTGGCGTGGATCTCGCCGGCCGCGACACGGCCGTGAAAGCGGGCGACAATTTCTTCGAATATGCCGGCGGCAGCTGGACAAAAGCCAATCCCGTGCCGGCCGATCGCTCCTCGTGGGGCATGTTCGCGCAGCTACGCGAATCGGCCGATGCCAATGTGCGCAAGATCATCGAGGATCAAACGGCCGCCCAAGGCGCGCCGGGCACGAACAGCCAAAAGATCGGCGATTTTTACGCGGCATATCTGGATACAGCCGCCATCGATGCCCGCGGCCTCGCCCCGGTTCAGCCGGCTTTGGCGGCCATCGCTGCGCTGAAAACCCGCGATGACGTGGCCCGTTTCATGGGCCGCCCCGATATCGCCAGCGAATCCCCCATCGCCGGTTTCGTCAATCTCGATGATAAAAACCCCGATCGCTATGTGGTGGGCATCACCCATTCGGGCCTCGGCCTGCCCGAGCGCGAATATTATCTGAAGCAAGAGGCGCAGTTCAAAGATATCCGCGCCAAATACGTGGCGCATGTCACCAAAATGCTGGCCATGGCCGGAGATGCCAAGGCCGGCACCAATGCCCAGGCCATCCTCAAGCTGGAAACCGAAATCGCCAAGCGCCATTGGGCCATCGCCGATCGGCGCGAGCGCGAAAAAACCTATAATCCGCGCAGCCTCGCCCAACTGGAAAAGGAAGCCCCCGGCTTTCCCTGGAAAATCTATATGGACGCCGCCGAAACCGGCGGGCAGAGCGAATACATCGTCAGCGAAATCACCGCCATGCCGGCTTTGGCCAAGCTGTTCGCGGCCACCCCGGTTTCGGCCTGGAAGCCGTATCTCGCCTATCACCATTTGCGGGCCATGGCTGCCGTCCTGCCCAAGGGCTTTGACGACGAAGTCTTTGATTTTTATGGCCGCACCCTCAATGGCCAGCCCCAGCAGCGCGATCGCTGGAAGCGCGCCGTGGCCGCCACCAATGGCACGTTGGGCGAGGCCATCGGCGAAATTTATGTGGCCCGGCATTTCCCGCCCAATTCCAAGGCGGAAATGGATAAGCTGGTTGAAAATCTGCGCCGGGGCTATGGTGCCCGCATCGAAGGCGTGGATTGGATGACGCCGGAAACCAAGAAGGTCGCGCTCGAAAAGCTGGCCGCCTTCCGGCCCAAGATCGGCTATCCCAGCAAATGGAAGGATTATTCCAAGCTGGAAGTAAAGCCGGGCGATGCCTATGGCAATGCCATCCGCGCCCAGCTTTGGCAGCACCAGGATCAAGTTTCGCGCCTCGGCAAGAAAACCGATCGCGATGAATGGTTCATGACACCGCAAACCGTGAATGCCTATTACAACCCGACTTTCAACGAGATCGTCTTCCCCGCGGCCATTTTGCAGCCGCCTTTCTTTGATGCGAATGCCGATCCGGCGGTGAATTATGGCGGCATTGGCGGGGTCATCGGCCATGAAATGGGCCATGGCTTTGATGATCAGGGTGCGAAATCGGATGCGCTGGGCATTTTGCGCACCTGGTGGAGCGATGCCGATGTGGCGGCCTTCAAGACACGGACCGATTCCCTCGCCGCGCAATACGATACCTTCGAGCCGCTGCCCGGCATCAAGGTCAATGGCCGCCTCACTTTGGGTGAAAACATTGGCGATCTCGGCGGGCTGACCGTGGCCCACAAGGCCTATGAGCTTTCGCTCGGCGGCGCGCCGGCTCCCGTCATCGATGGGATCACCGGCGATCAGCGCTTTTTCTATGGTTGGGCCCAGGTCTGGCGCACGGTGTATCGCGATCAGGCCTTGCGCAATCAGGTGCTGACCGATCCGCACAGCCCCGGCATGTACCGGGTCAATGGCGTGGTGCGCAATATTGATGCCTGGTATGCCGCCTTCGATGTGAAGCCGGGCGATGCCCTGTATCTGCCGCCGGAACAGCGCGTGCGCATCTGGTAGGATTATTGAGCTAGCAGACTGCCAAACCGATCCCAGCGGCGCGGAGAGAAATCTCCGCGCCGTTTTTTTTTGATCTGATGGGAAGGAATCTCCCGTCTCCCGCGTTTCCCCAGTGCAATTCAGCGGGGAAAGACATGGGAAAATGGATCAGCCTGACGATCCTGGCCGCCGCCGCTGCTTCAGCGTTCGGCCAAGAGGCGCAGGCGCAAACACAAGCAGAAGCCCAAGATGCGCCGCGCCCCTGGGAGCTGACGCTCTCGGGCGGAACCGGGTTTTTTGATACGCCCGCGCCCTATTTGGGCCTCGCGCTGTCGCGCCAATTGGGCAACAGCTTCGTCAACGGGCGGTTCAGCTATTCCAGCGAAGCGCAAAATGCCGATCCCAACGCCCGGCTCAATCTGCCCAGCCGCGCCATCGGCGGCGGCCTTGGATTTGGCCATCGCATCGGCCTGTTCACGGCGGAAGTGCATGGCTTTTACGCCGCCCGGCGGGGCGATCCCGTAACCAGCGAGATCCGCGCGCCGCGCACCGGCGCACCGATCGCCGTGACCACCGAGCCGCAGGGCCGCTCCCTCAGCTTTGGCGGCTCGCTCTCGGCGGGTTTCGGCCAAAACCTGGTGTTCACGCCCTTTGTGGCGGGCGATTGGTCATCCATCCGCACCAACCAAATCCTGGCCATTTCCGGACGCACGTTGGGCAATTTGGTTTCGCAAACGGAATCGGGGGTTTCGGGGGCTTTCGGCCTCGATATTGCGGCCCCCTTGGATCACCAAGAGCGCTTCTGGCTGGGCCTTGGGGCTTCGGCGAATGGGGCCACCAATGGAGCCGCCTCGGATTTCGCCGGCAGCCGGCTGC
>CAZAGL010000064.1:0-10493 GCA_964484435.1 uncultured Caulobacteraceae bacterium | reverse complement strand
GATTGGCCGGGCCTTTGTATTTCCATCATGCCGTTGAAGGTTTGGCGGGAGGGAATCTTTGAAAGCGCCCCCGCCAAAGCTTGATCGAGCGGGCGGACGGGCCACATAAGCGCCATGGATCCTCCCCACTGGCATGGCACGACGATTTTGGCGGTGCGCAAGGGCAATCGCGCGGTGATCGCCGGCGATGGCCAGGTCTCGGCCGGGGCCACCATCATGAAAAGCAATGCCCGCAAGGTGCGCCGCCTGGCCGATGGCAAGGTCATCGCCGGCTTTGCCGGGGCCACGGCCGATGCCTTCGCGCTGATGGAGCGCCTGGAACAAAAGCTGGAGCGCTTTCCGGGCCAGCTTTCGCGGGCCTGCGTGGATTTGGCCAAGGATTGGCGCACCGATCGGTATCTGCGCCGGCTGGAAGCCATGATCTTGATCGCCGATGCGCGCGAGACCCTGGTGGTGACCGGTGCCGGGGACGTGGTCGAGCCGGAGCACAATGTGGCGGCGGTCGGCTCGGGCGGGAATTTCGCGCTGGCGGCGGCGCGCGCCCTTTATGACATCCAAGACGATCCCGAAATGATCGCCCGCGCCGCCATGGGCATCGCCGCCGATATCTGCGTCTATACCAATCGCAATCTGATCCTGGAAACGCTGGAGTTTTAAGCCGCGAGCCTGGCCACATATTCGCCGATGGCCAAGCACGATGTCAGCCCCGGGCTTTCCATGCCAAATAGCGTGATCAAGCCGGGCAAAGGCGTGCGGATGCCGAAATCGGCCACGGGCTGGCCCGGGCCGTGCAGTTTCGGCCGGATGCCGGCATAATCGGGGGCCAGCGCCTGGTCAGGCAAGCCGGGCCAAAAGCGGCGGATATCGGCCTCAAACAGCGGGGCGCGGGCCGCATCGACCTGATAATCCAAATGCTCGACCCATTCCAGATCGGGCCCGAAGCGGGCCTGGCCGCCCAGATCCTTGCGGTAATGCATGCCGAGCGCCCCGGGAATGGGCGGGGGATAGATCAGCCGCGAAAACGGCGCGCGCCCGCGCGCCAGAGAAAAATAATGGCCCTTGCCGTAATAGAGTTTCGGGATGTCCCTGGGCATCAGCCCCTCGATCCGGCCGGCGCAGGCCTGCGCATCGAGACCCGCAGCCAGGATCAGCCGGCCGGCCGTGACCATGGCCGGCTCGGCCCCGCCGACCTCGACGCGCCAGCCGCCAGGGCCCAGCGGGCCAGCCCGGATAAAGGGCGAGGCCAAGGCGATGGCGCTGCCCCCGGCCAGGATTTCCCCGGCCAAGGCCTCCATCAGCCCATGGGCATCGAGCAGGCCGCTTTCCAGGCTGAGCAAAGCGGCGACGCATGTGAGGCCGGGCTCCAGCGCCTCGGCCTCGGCACCGCTCAGCCAGGAAATTCCCTCGACACCATTGTGCGCGGCGCGCGCGGCGAGCCCTTCGATAGCCGGGAGATCTTCGGGCTTTGCCGCGACGATCAGCTTGCCGCAGCGCGCATGCGCGATGGCCCGGCTTTCCAGAAAGGGATAGAGCAGACGTCGGCCGGCAACGCACAGGCGCGCTTTGAGCGAGCCGGGCGCATAATGCAGGCCCGCATGGATGACTTCCGAATTGCGCGACGAGACGCCCGCGCCGATGCGGCCTTCACGCTCCAGCAGCAAGACGCTTTGACCCCCGCGCGCAAGGGCCCAGCCGCAGGCCAGGCCGATCACCCCGGCCCCGATCACGATCGCGTCAAAATCCGTGCTCATGGATTTCGTCTCATGGGAATGGCCCTGGCGGCTCGTTCAGGCCAAGGCTAAGCCAATCCGTTCCAGAAAATAAGCCATTTTCCGGCTCATTTAGGATTGGTCGGCCATACCGGCGCGGGATAATGATCAAAACATGCGTCCGGAGGGCAAGGTGAGCAGAAAATATTTCGGCACGGACGGCATACGCGGCACCGCCAACCAGCATCCGATGACGCCCGAGATCGCGCTGCGTGTCGGCCTGGCCGCCGGCAAATATTTCCGCAAGCGCGAAGAGCGCCGCCACAGCGTCGTCATCGGCAAGGATACACGCCTCTCCGGCTATATGATCGAGCCGGCGCTGACGGCCGGCTTTGCCGCCGTGGGCATGGATGTGGTGCTGTTCGGCCCCTTGCCCACGCCGGCCGTGGCCATGATGACCCGCTCCTTGCGCGCCGATCTGGGCGTGATGATCACGGCCAGCCACAACAAATATCACGATAACGGCATCAAGCTGTTCGGCCCGGACGGCTTCAAGCTTTCCGATACGGTCGAATCGGAGATCGAGGCCTTGATGGGCCAGCGTCTGGATGCGGGCCTGGCCAAGCCCAATCAATTGGGCCGCGTGCAGCGCATCGATGACGCGCAGGCCCGTTATGTCGAGATCGCCAAGGCCACTTTTCCCAAGCGCTCGCGCCTGTCGGGGCTGCGCGTGGTGATCGATTGCGCCAATGGCGCGGCCTATAAAGTGGCCCCCACGGCCTTGTTCGAGCTGGGCGCCGAGGTGATCCCGATCGGGGTGGAGCCCAATGGCTTCAACATCAACGAGGAGGTGGGCTCAACCGATCCTGCTGCCTTGCGCGCGGCGGTTCTGCGCTACCGCGCCGATATCGGCATCGCGCTGGATGGGGATGCCGATCGCCTGGTCATCGTCGATGAAAAGGGCCAAGTGGTGGATGGCGATCAGGTCATGGCCTTGATCGCCACCGCCTGGAAGCAAGCCGGCACGCTGAGCAAGCCGGGTGTAGTGGCCACCGTCATGTCCAATCTGGGGCTGGAGCGCTATCTCAAGGGCATTTCCCTGGGGCTGGAGCGCACCAAGGTGGGGGATCGCTATGTCGTCGAGGCGATGCGCAGGCTGGGCTATAATGTCGGCGGGGAGCAATCGGGGCATTTGGTGCTGGCCGATTATTCCACCACCGGCGATGGGCTGATCGCCGCATTGCAGATCCTGGCCGAGCTGGTTCGCGCCGAAAAGCCACTTTCGCAGGTGTGCCATCTGTTCGATGCCGTGCCCCAGCGCATGCACAATGTGCGCACGGAGCGCCCCTGCGATCTGGCCGCCGAGCCGATCGCCCAGGCCATCAAGGCGGCCGAAAAGCGCCTGGGCAACAAGGGCCGGCTGCTCGTGCGGCCTTCGGGCACCGAGCCGGTGGTGCGCATCATGGCCGAATGCGACGACGCGGAAATCGTCGATTCCGTTCTGAGCGAGGTCTCGGCGGCCATCGCCAAGGCCGCGCAGGCCGCGTGATGATGGCCGCGTAATTCTTAAAGAGCGCTGGCGGCGCGCAAGGCCGCCTGCAAAGCCGTGATCCTGGACAGTTTGTGCCGCGCCAGCGCGAGGCGCGATGGATCCTGGCCGGCCCCGGCCACATCCTCTTGCGCGTTGCGCACCTGCTGGTCGATCTCGCCGGCATCCTGCGAAGCGAGATCAACGGCATCTTCGGCCAGGATGGTCAGCCCATTGGGTGTGACATCGGCAAAGCCGCCATTGATGAACATGCGCACTTCGCGCTCCCCGGTGAAAATCCGCAACAGGCCCGGCTTGATCGTGCTCATCAGCGGGGCATGGTGCGCCAGAACGCCAAATTCCCCCTCAGCACCGGGGACAACGACATGCGCCACCGCACCGGAAAATAGCTCGCGCTCGGGGGAAACCAAGGAAAAGTGCAATGTCTCAGCCATGGTGCCTGATTAAGGCCGCCGCCAGGCTTGTGCAAGTCTGAGGCATTCTGGTTCAGATGAACTTGTCGACCACTGCCCAAACGCAAGCGGCGGTCGAGACGGCTCCACCCAGCACGGTCAGCCAGCCAGCTTGTGTCAAGATCCGCGCCTGCGCATCGATGGCCACGGCATAGGCCGCAAATACGCGCTGGATATGAGCGCGCGGATCCACGCCGAGCCCTTCGCCGCCGACATCCTCGCCAATCAGAATGCCCCGTACACAGCCCATCGCCGCCATCATGAGAATCGCCAGGCCGATCAGGCAGGCGAAGACAATCGCGGGATCGGCGCGCGCATCGAGACTCATGGGCGCGCCCGGCGAGGCGGAGATGGGGTTAACCCCCACCGTCATGAGCAGGGCATCGAAGGCCAGCAGCGCCCCAAGCTTGATGGAAAGATCCAAATCCTTGTGGCGCAGCAAAGCCAGATCGGCCTCGAAAGCGGGATCGGGCGCGCCCGAATGGGCCGTCTGGAAGGCGCGCAACTGACTGCGCATGGAGATCAGTTTCATTTTGGCCTACTTGGCTGTGTTGGTTGAAGGAGATTTTGCGCGAGAACCCGGGTAGGCTACAAGCCGCGCGCCGGCACACAAGGATCGTGACAGGAGCATTTATGGCCAAAAGCATTTCCGCGGCCCGCATCATGCTGATTGCCAGTTTGAGCCTGGTCTTGCAGGCCTGCGGGCCCGTACACAACGCGCATCCCGGCCCCGGCCCAGCAGAAAACGCCCAAGAAATCGGCAGTTTCCGGGCCAGCTATGCCATTGTCCGCCCCGGCGCAGCGGGTGCTAACAGCGCGGCCTATTTCGTGCTGGATCATCACGGCGCGGCGGCGGATCGCCTGATCGGGGCATCGAGCCCCATCGCTTCGCGCCTGGAAATCCATAACCATGTGAAAAAGCCGGGCGGAATCATGGCCATGCAAAAGGTGGAAGGCGGGTTGGAATTGCCCGCCGAGGGGCAAGTGGCCTTCAGCCCGGGCGGGCTGCATGTGATGGTTTTCGGCCTCGCCCGGCCCTTGCAGCCGGGAGAATCGGTGCCCATCACCTTGATGTTCGCGCAGGAGGGCAAGGTGGAAGTGCAATTTGAGGTGGGCATTCCGCGCCGCGCAAAGCATGCCCAAGGCGGGCATTGACTTGACCTTGGCTGCCTAAAAACCTACTTCCACACTCAGAAATGGAAGCAACCCAATGTTTATCCAAACCGAAACCACGCCCAATCCCGCCAGCCTGAAATTCCTGCCCGGGCGGGAGGTTTCGCCGCTGGTGCGCGATTATGAAGATGCCCAGGCGGGTGCCGAATCGCCGCTGGCGCAGAGCCTGTTCGCCATTGCGGGGGTGGAGCGGGTGTTCCTGGGCAAGGATTTCATCACCGTCGGCAAGGCGTCGGGGGCCGATTGGCCGCATTTGAAGCCGGCCATTCTTGGCGCGATCATGGATCACTTCGTATCCGGGCGCCCGGTTCTGGGCGCGGCCGAAGCGAGCAGGGAAGAGGCCTCAAGCGAAGTGGTTTATGAGGGCGAGGCGGCGGGGATCGTGGTGCAGATCAAGGAATTGATCGAGACGCGCATCCGCCCGGCCGTGGCCCAGGATGGTGGGGACATCGTGTTTCACTCCTGGTCCCAGGAGACCGGAATCGTCAAGCTGCATTTGCGCGGCTCTTGCGCGGGCTGTCCCTCATCGGCCTTCACGCTGAAACAGGGCATCGAGACCATGCTCAAGCATTACGTGCCCGAAGTGACGCGCGTCGAGCCGGTGCTCTAGCAGGCCTGCTAAGCCGGCCTCAGGTGCGATCGAAGCGGAATTCCACTTCCCGATCGACATAGGTCCATTCCTTGCTGGCCCGCAATTCGCCCAGCAAGGCATCGAAGGCGACCTCATGGGCCGGGGCGAACTCGAACCAGGTCAAAAAATCGAACGGCTCGCCTAGATCGCGGCTGTGGTGCAGGCGCCGCGCGATATGCGGCAGATATTTCATGCCGATGCTGGTGTGGCGTGATTGCTCCTCATAGATCGCGCGCCGTTCGTCCTGCGCCAGCGCCCACCAGGCCGGCGATTTGCGGATGGGGATCAAAACGGCGCGGCTGGCCTCTGGCCGGCCCAATCCTTCCGAGCGGGCCAGCAAGTCGACCGCCTCGGCCCGGGTGGTGTAGCGCAGGCTGCTGACCACGCCCCTCAGCGCCCAAAATGCGGGGCCGGCCCCCGGCGCGAGGGCGATGCTCAGGCGCGGGGCGCTGGGCAGAGATTCCCCGATATGGGTCATGGCCTGGGTCGTGGCCCATGCCCCTTGATGCCCGGCCTCGAAATGAACCAAGAGGGGGGCATTGGTGGCCGGGTTGGGCATGGGAAATCTCCTGGCTTTGATCGCGTCATTTGCACCCATGTCTAGGCGATGGCGCGCAACGGGGCTATGCACATTTTTTCGCTCACGAGGACTTCATGGCCGATCCCTTGCCCGATGCCACGCTCGATCAAATGTTTCGCCAGGCGCGCACGCGCAATGTCTGGCTGGGAAAAACCGTGCCGGAAACGCTGATCCGCGCGGTTTATGATTTGGGCAAAATGGGGCCCACCAGCGCCAATTGCTCTCCCGCGCGCTTTGTGTTCGTGACGAGCCAAGCGGGCAAAGCCCGGCTTTCGCATCATCTGTTGGGCAGCAATGTGGCCAAGACCATGGCCGCCCCCTGGACGGTGATCATCGCCACCGACATGCAATTCTATGAAAAGATGGCGCAGTTATTCCCGCACAATCCGGGCACCCGCGATTGGTTCAGCGCGCCCGAGGCCGCCAAAGAGCACGGCATGCGCAATGGCAGCCTGCAGGGGGCCTATCTCATGCTCGCGGCGCGCTCTTTGGGGCTCGATTGTGGGCCCATGTCGGGCTTCGATGCCGATGGCGTGGACCGCGAATTTTTCGCCAAGGAAAAAGGCGAAATGCAGCATTGGAAAAGCAATTTCCTGTGCAATATCGGCTTTGGCAGCGAGGAGGGGGTGTTTGCCCGCCTGCCGCGTTTGAGCTTTGAAGAAGCGTGCAAGATCGTGTGATCCTCGCGCTGGAGACCTGCCTGTCGAGGTGTTCGGCGGCCGTTTTGGCGGGGGATCGCGTCCTGGCTCAGGCCAGCGAGCCGATGCAGCGCGGCCATGCCGAGCGCCTGGCCCCCATGGTCCAGGAGGTGATGGCCGGTGCCGAGCTGGCTTTCGCGGATCTGGATCGCCTCGCGGTGACGATCGGGCCGGGCAGCTTTACCGGAATGCGGGTGGGCCTGGCCTTTGCGCGGGGCCTGGCCTTGGCCCTGGGCAAGCCGATCATCGGCCTATCCAGCCTGGAGGTCCTGGCCTTGGCCGAGGGGGAGGCGGGCTGGCGTGCGGGTGCCATTCCCAGCGCCGAGGGGGTGTTTTTCGCGCTTTACGAGGAGGGCGAGGTGCGTATCGCGCCCGCGCGCCTGGCGCTCGCGCAGGCGCAGGCCAGCCTCGCGGGCCGCAGCGTTTGCATCACCGGCCCGGCCGCCGCCGAGTTCGCGGGCCTGGGGGGAGGGCACCGAGTTACGGATTCGCCCTGCGTGCTGGCTTTGGCCCGGCTGGCCGCCCGGCGCGATCCGGCCAGCTTTCCGGCGTCGCCGCTCTATTTGCGCGCGGCTTTGGCATGAGCTGGCGCATCGTGCCGGCTGGGCCTGAGGCGGCTGATCAGATGGCCAGCCTGCATGCCCAATGCTTTCCCGTGCCCTGGGCGGCCAACGAGTTTTCCAGCCTGCTGCAGGCCCACGGGGCCTTCGCTCTATTGGGCTGGGCCCATGCGGGCGCGCATC
Source organism: uncultured Caulobacteraceae bacterium (assembly GCA_964484435.1). Classification (GTDB taxonomy): domain Bacteria; phylum Pseudomonadota; class Alphaproteobacteria; order Caulobacterales; family Aquidulcibacteraceae. Next base: position 2,958 of record CAZAGL010000064.1, on the reverse strand, counting down.
CCGGTTGCCTGGCGCTGGCCTGGGCGCAAAGCGGGGAGGCGGAAATCTTGACCCTCGGCACGCTGGCCTCGCAGCGGCGCACCGGCGCGGGCCGGGCCTTGGTCCAGCATGTTTTGGTGCGGGCGGCCGCGATGGGGGCGCAGGCCCTGGTTTTGGAGGTGGCGCAAACCAATCTGGCCGCCAGGGCCCTCTATGCCGGCCTTGGGTTTTGCGAAATCGGCCGGCGCAAACGGTATTATTCTGGCCCCGAAGGGCCGATCGATGCACTGGTGCTGCGACGCGCACTTGGCTAGCTTTGGGGGGAGCGTGGAGGAGCAGGGATTGGACCGGATCGAGCAATTATGCATCGAAAAGGGCATGCGCATGACCGATCAGCGCCGTGTCATCGCGCGCGTGCTGTCCGCGGCCAAGGACCATCCCGATGTCGAAGAGGTGTATCGGCGCGCCTCGGCGCAGGATGCCAATATCTCCATCGCCACGGTTTACCGCACGGTGCGCCTGTTTGAAGAGGCCGGCATTCTGATGCGCCATGACTTCCTGGATGGCCGCTCGCGCTATGAGGAAACGCCCGCCGATCATCACGATCATCTGATCGATATGAAAAGTGGCCAGGTCGTGGAATTTTGCGATCCCGAGATCGAGGCGCTGCAGATCGCCATCGCCCGCCGCCTCGGCTATCGCCTGGTGGGCCACCGCCTGGAATTATACGGCCTGCCCATCGGCGAAGGAACATGATGGCAAGGCCAGGCGTTATCCGCCGGCATGCGATTCCCGCGTATTGGCGGCCTTGCGATTGGAGCGGGCCCGGGCCAGCATGTTGAGGCCCTCGACCAGGGCCGAAAAGGCCATCGCGGCATAGATGTAGCCCTTGGGCACATGGAAGCCGAAGCCATCGGCGATCAGCACGATGCCGATCATCAACATAAAGCTGTGCGCCAGGATGATCACGCCCGGATTGCGATTGATGAAATTGGCCACCGGCTCGGCGGCCAGCAGCATGATGGCCACGGTGATGATCACCGCGGCGATCATGATCGGCACATGATCGGTCATGCCCACGGCGGTGAGGATGGAATCGATGGAAAACACCATGTCCAGCAGCAAGATCTGCACGATGGCGGAGCCAAAGCTCATGGCCACCTTGCCATGCTTGTTGAGCAGATCCGTGACCGGGGCCGGATCGACCACATGGTGGTTTCCCTTGGTGGCCTTCCACACCAGGAACAGCCCGCCGGCGATCAAAATGAGATCGCGCCAGGAAAAGGCCGTCTCGAAGCTGGCCTCGCCATGCGCGCCGGGGGCCCCGGCCAGGCCCAGATCGAACACCGGCGCGGTGAGGCCGACGATGAAGGCGATGGTCGAGAGCAAAACCAGCCGCAGGCCGAGAGCCAGGCCGATGCCGATGCGCCGCGCGCTTTTGCGCTGGGCCTCCGGCAATTTATTGGTCAATACCGAGATGAAAATCAGGTTGTCGATGCCCAGCACCACTTCCAGCACCACCAAGGTGGCCAAGGCGGCCCAGCTGGCGGGGCTCTGCAAAAGGTGGAGGATGGCGTCCATGGCGTCTGGCCCCTGCGTGACTCACTCGCGCATTTTCAACAAAAGTGTCGTTGCGGTTTTGTGTCCGAAAATGCGCAAAATCAATTCATCATTGCATCGGACCCAGTGAAACCCGGCCGATTTCCCTGACGATGCAATAGGCTGCTTAGACACGAAGCAGGCCGTGCATCAAGCGGGCTTTTCTTCTGCGCGCGCGGCGGCTAGATCGGGGCGCATGAACGATAAGCCGCCCGATCGCCTCAGCGTGAACCCCAAAAGCCCGTTTTACGACGCCCAAGTGCTGGAGCGCGGCGTCGGCGTGCGCTTCAACGGGCAGGAGAAAACCAATGTCGAGGAATATTGCCTTGCCGAGGGCTGGATCCGCGTGGCGGCCGGAAAAGCCAGGGATCGCAAGGGCGATCCCTTGACCTTGAAGTATTCCGGAAACATCGAGGTGTTTTTCCAGGAATTACCAGCCCAATCCCCCAATGTGGAGCAATCGGAACAGCCATGATCAAATTGTATTTCAGCCTGGGCCCAAATCCCGAAAAAGTGGCGTTTTTGCTGGAAGAGCTGAATCTCGCCTATGAATTGGTGCCCGTCGATACCTTCAAGGGGGAGCAGCACGGCGCGCCATACCGGGCCATCAATCCCAATGGCAAGACGCCGGCCTTGATCGATGGGCCAACAATTATGTTCGATTCCACCGCCATCTTGCTGTTCCTGGCGGAAAAGCACGGAAAATTCCTGGGGGATGCGCAAGATCGCGGGCAATTGCTGTCTTGGCTGATGTTCGTGGCCAGCGGGCTGGGGCCCTTCAGCGGCCAGGCCGTGCATTTTCGCCGCATGGCCCCCCAGCCGCAGGATTATGCCGTCAATCGCTATCGGCGCGAGCTGATGCGCCATTATGAGGTGCTGGAGGGGCATTTGGCCGGGCGCGATTATCTCGTCGGCACCGGCTTCACCATCGCCGATATTTCGGCCTGGGGCTGGGTGGCGCGGGCCGAATTCGCCCTGGGGGAGGGGGCGCTCGAGCCCTATCCCAATCTGCGCCGCTGGATGGCCGCGATCGAGGCGCGCCCGGCTTTGGCCATCGCCAAGGACAAGGCGATGCAATTGCCGCTCAAGCGCACCTTTGATGAAGAAACCATGCGCGCCTTGTTCCCGCAAAACTACGCGCAGGAGGCGAACGCCTAGCGGGTCGCTGAAGAACTCCTGCGCGGCCAGCGCACGAAAAGGATGGACCTTTGCCAGAAGTGCGCTAACAGGCTGCTTTTGGTTTTTCTCGTTTCTGCAGATACGGAGCACGCAGCTTCCCATGACCCTCCCCATGAAAGGCAAAGTCGCCCAAGTGATCGGCGCTGTCGTCGATGTCGAATTCACCGGCCATTTGCCCGATATCTACAACGCCCTCGAAAC
>CAZAGL010000063.1:0-10621 GCA_964484435.1 uncultured Caulobacteraceae bacterium | reverse complement strand
GAGATGAGCAGCCAATTCACCCTGGAGCATGTCTTGCCCATGCGCCCCTCGGGCCCCTGGCTGGGCGCTTTCCCTGTGGCCGAACAGCGCGAGACGCTCACCCATCTTTTGGGCAATTGGGCGATCGTGACGGAATGGGAAAACCAGATCGCCGCCGATAAAAACTATCGAGACAAGCTGGGCATCTTTTTTAGAAAAGACAAGAAAGAGCCGGTGCGGCCCTTGGCGGCTGATCTTGCTCAATATTCGGAATGGACGCCCATCGTGATCCGAATGCGACACGAACGCCTGGTGGCGCATCTGTGTGCCGATTGGGATTTGCTGAAGCGGCCCGAGCGCTGAGCCGATTGCTTGATGCATAATTGCAACATGCTGCACCGCAACAGGGCTTGTCATGGTTTCGTCGTAAATCTATGAAGCGCGTGTCAAAAAGGCGGCGTAGCTGGCCGCCAGGAAGCAAAAGCCTGGGCGCATCGCCGCGGGCCTGCGGTTGTGATGGGGCAAATCATGCGTTTCAAGGGATTATGGGCCACAGGCGCGGCGATCGCTGTTGTGGCCGCGGCGACGGCACCTGCTTTCGCGCAGCAAATTACCGCCAATGTGCGCGGCACGATCACCGATGCGGCTGGGGCCCCTTTGACGGGCGCAAGCATCACCGTGACGGACACGCGCACGAATTTCTCCACCAGCACCTCGACCGGGGCGGCCGGCCAGTTCAATCTTTCCGGGCTGGAAACCGGTGGGCCCTATTCGGTGACGATCGCGGCGGAAGGCTTCCAGGTCCAGCGCCTGGACGGCCTCCTGCTGTCATTGGGCGATACGTCCACTGTTTCGGTGGCGCTTAATCCTGCAGACGATTCTGAAGAAATCGTGGTGGTTGCCGCGCGCGATCGCACTACGCGCCTGGCCATCGGCCCCAACGTGGTGTTCGGCACCGAAACCATTGAAGGGGCCCCCACCATCACGCGTGATATCCGCGATGTGCTGCGCTTCGATCCGCGCCTGGTGGTCACGGCCAATGCGGCCGGCTCGCAGCAGAATGTGAGCTGCCTCGGCGGCAACAATCGCTCCAACGTGTTCACCATCGATGGCGTGGCCTCGGGCGATACGTTCGGCCTGAACGCTTCGGCCTTCCAGGGCCGTTTCGGTAATCCCTATCCCTTTGGAGCCACCAAGCAGATCTCGGTGGAATATGCCCCGTTTGATGTGCAATACGCCAATTTCAGCGGCTGCGCGATCAATGTCGTGACCAAGACCGGCTCCAATGAGTATCATGGCAGCGGCTTTGGCGAATATACCAGCGACGGGCTGAGCAGCTCGCAGATCGAGGGGCGGGATCTGACGCGCGCACCCTTTCGCGCGTATCGTTGGGGCGCTGATTTCAGCGGCGCGCTGATCAAGGATCGCGTGTTCTTCTATGTTGGCTATGAACAACAGATCCTGCCGGGCAACCCGGTCAGCATCGGGCCTGCGGGCCTCGGCTTCGGCACCTCGCAGAATTTCGTCACGCCGGCCATCATCGATGAAGTGGCCCAGCGGATTCAAAGCGTTTACGGCTATGATCCAGGCGGGGTGGTGCGCGATGTCGGCTATACCACCCGCCGCATCCTGACCCACTGGACCTTCGTTCTCAGTGACAAGCACAAGCTGGATTTCACCTATAATCGCTTCCGCGAGGCCAATGAACAGGCCGATGACGGCCCATCCACTTCGGTGTTCGCTTTTGGGGGCAATTTCCAGACGCAAGGCACCTCATCGGAAACCTATTCGGCGCGTTTGTTCTCGCAATGGACGGACGATCTCTCCACCGAGCTGCGCGTCTCGCGCGCCGACGTGCAGGACATCCAAAACCCGCTGGGCGGCGGCGAGGCACAAACCGGCAGCCCGATCGTGCGCATCCAGATCGGCGTGCAGAATGATTTGAACGGCAATGGGCGCATCGATTCGGGTGGCAGCAATTTCACCTCGGAACAGGGCGTGCTGCTGGCCGGCCCGGGCTTTAGCCGCTCGGCCAATGATCTGCGCACGCAATTGGATCAGATCCGCGGCGTTGTGAAGTATAATTACAATCGCCATGCCATTCTGGCCGGCTTCGATTGGAATCAGCTCGATGCGTTCAATCTGTTCGTTCAAAACGCCACGGGCACGCTGACATTCACCTCCCTGAGCAATTTCCGCAACAACATCATCAATCCTCTCGGCACGTCCACCGCGGCACCCAATGCTGCGAATATCTTCGATCTCACCACGGGGGGATTGGCCGGCATCAGCGCCCAGGGCCGCGGCAGCCAAAGCATAACGGGGGCCGCCGCCGCCTGGAGCCGGGCGATCTTTTCTGGCTATGGCCAGGATTCCTGGACGCCCACGGATAATCTCACGATCAATCTGGGCCTGCGCTATGATCGCTATGTCAGCGGCGCGACGCCGCAATTGAATGGCAATTTCGTGCGCCGCTATGGCTTCAACAATTCGCAGACCTTCCAGAATCTGCAATTGTTCCAGCCGCGCCTGGCCGTGAAATATGAGTTCGACGAGGGCATTTTGGCCCGCACGGGCGTGACCTTCGGGGCCGGGGTGTTTGGCGGCGGCGATCCATCCGTGTTCTTCTCCAACGCCTTTTCCAATACGGGGGGCAGTTTCATCTCGGCGCAGTCCACGAGCACGGGCGGCACCACATGCACGCCGGCGCAATTGGCCGGTGCGTATACGGGCGGCGTGTTCACAGGCCTGCCGGCCTGCATCATCAATGCCCAGAATGCCGGCCTGAGCGGGGCTTTGGATGGCCCGGTCAATGCAGTTGATCCGAACTTGAAGCTCGCCTCCGTGGTGCGCGCCAATTTGGAAATCAAGCACCAGACCGATTTTGGCGGCTTTGCCGGCGGCTTTTTCGATGATTGGGGCCTCACCGTCAGCTATATCCACTCGGCCTTCCGCAATCAGTATCGCTTCTTGCCCTTGTCGCAGTTCGCGGTGGGTCTGACCTCCATCGGCTTTCCGCGTTATCTCACCGTCGATCCGCTGAATGCCGGCTGCGGCTTGCGCTTCAACGGGCTCGATCAAGGCTTCAGCGGCACCTATTCCACTCTCTGCAATGGTTCGGCGAGCCGCAACGGCGATATCTTGCTCACCAATACCCGTAATGGCAGCGGAGATTCCGATTCGCTGGCTTTCTTGGCCGCCAAGCGCTTTGAATATGCTCTTGGCACGGCCGCCAGCGAGTTCGATGTCAATATCGGCTATGCCTTTACGAACGCGACCGACGCTTCCAACAATGGTGCAACGACGGCGGCATCGGGCGTGACCAGCACCACCATCACCGGGCCACTCGGTGAGCTGAATGTCGCCCCCGGCGGCTTTTTCAACGGCCACAACGTCACGTTCCAGGCCACATCGCGGCACGAATTTTTTGAAAATTTCGCCACCAAATTGACAGCCTTTTTCCAGGCGCGTTCGGGCCAGCGCTTTTCCTACACCTCCACGGGCGGCAATTTCGCACCGGGTCTCAACTCGTCCAGCATCTTTTCTTTCTATGTTCCGGCGGGTGGCCAGACAACTTTGGGGGCCTTCACCCCGGGCACGGCCAACGCAGCCTCTGTGAACGGTCAATTCCTGCGCGCCGGCACCTTTGCCACCAATGATCCGAATGTGGCGATCGCGGGCGTCGTGCGCACGATCAGCGCAACCTCGCTCACGCCGTTTGCAGGCGCCAATCCTGCGGCTGGGGTTGTCACGGGCGGGGCCTTCGTGCCGTTTGATGTGACGGCCTTCAACGCCTTCCTGGCGCAAAGCGGCCTTTCGGAATTCGCCGGAGAAATCGCCCCGCGCAATCGCTTCCTCAATGATTGGTTCTTGGATCTGGATTTGCGCTTCTCGCAAGAAATCCCAACGCCGGTGAAGGGCCTGCGCCTGGAAGCCTATTCCACGCTCAACAACTTCCTGAATTTGTTGCGCCGAGAGGGCAATATCTTCCGTGGCTTTGGCAACAGCACCTCGGTGGTGGGTCTTTCCAATCTGCCGGCCGTGACCAATACCAGCCCCGGCACGGCCCAGCCCGTGGTTTACCAGCAGTTTTTCAACGGCAATACCTCCCAGGCGGTCAACGATTCCCTTTCGGCCTGGCAGGTCAACTTCGGCTTGCGGTTCGAATTCTAATTCGCGCTTCGCGCTTGACTCGAAAGCAGGAAGGCGGCCCTTTGCGGGGCCGCCTTTTTCTTGTGCGCGCCGCCAGCATTGGCTATGTACGCCCCATGCAGGTGCCTTTCCCCTCGATCCCCGCCGAATGGGCCCCGCATAAGGCGATCTGGACGGCCTGGCCCTCCCATGCCGATCTGTGGCAGGACAATCTGGAGCCGGCCCGCGCCGAATTCGCGGCCATGGCCAAGGCATTGGCTGGCCCCTTTGGCGGGCAAGCGGGCGATCAGCTGAAGGTTTTGGCCCATGGGCCCGAAGCGCTGGCCAGCGCCCGCGATGCTTTGGGCGATTGCGCCGAGATCCTCCCCGCCGCCTTCGGCGATATCTGGCTGCGCGATACCGGCCCGGTTTTCGCCAAAGCTGGCCTCGCCCACGCCTTTCGCTTCAATGGCTGGGGCGGAAAATATGTGTTGCCCCATGATGCCGAATTGGCCGCATGGCTCGCCGCTTCGGCGCGGGCCCAATTGCGCCGGCACGATTTCGTGCTGGAAGGCGGCGCGATCGAGTTCGATGGCGAAGGCAGCCTGCTGACCACCCGCCAATGCCTGCTCAATGCCAACCGCAATCCCGGTTGGGATGAGGCGCGGGCCGAAGCCACCTTGCGCGCCGCTTTGGGCGTGGAGGCGGTGCTCTGGCTCGATGAGGGCCTCGCGCAGGATCACACCGATGGCCATATCGATAATCTGGCCCGCTTCGTGGCCCCCGGCCGCGTGGTGTGCCAGGCCCCGTTCGGCCCCGATGATCCCAATGCTGGCGTGCTGGAGGCCATCGCCCACCAGCTGGAGGGCTTTATCGATGCGCGCGGGCACCGCCTGGAGGTGATCCGCGTGCCGTCGCCCGGGCTGGTGCCATCGGAAGATGGCGTGCCCATGCCGGCCAGCCATATGAATTTCGTGATCGGCAATGCCAGCGTTGTGGTGCCGATCTATTCCGAGAGCGGGCAGGCGGCGGTGCGCGCGCTCGGCGCGCTGTTTCCCGGCCGGCGCACCATGGGCCTTTGCGCCCGCGCGCTGCTTTCGGGCGGCGGGGCCTTCCATTGCATCACCCAACAGGAGCCGTCATGAGCCGCATGGTGCGCCTTGCCGCCTGCCAGGCGGCCTTCGGCGAGGACATGGCCGTCAATATCGCCAAGACGGCGGGCTTGATCCGCCAGGCGGCGGGCCAGGGCGCGCAGATCATCTTGGCCCCCGAATTGTTCCAGGGCCCGTATTTCTGTGTTGCCCAAGAAGAGCATTGGTTCGCCACGGCCTTCCCGGCGCATTCGCACCCGTGCGTCACGGCCTTGGCGCCGCTGGCCGCGGAATTGGGCGTCGTGATCCCCGTTTCGATTTTTGAGCGCGATGGCCCGCATTATTACAATTCCATCGTCCTCCTCGATGCCGATGGGCGATCCTTGGGCATATATCGCAAAACCCATATTCCCGACGGGCCCGGCTATCAGGAAAAATATTATTTCCGCCCGGGCGATACCGGCTTTCGGGTTTGGCAAACCCGCTTTGGCCGCATTGGCGTTGGCATTTGCTGGGATCAATGGTTCCCGGAAAGCGCGCGGGCCATGGCGCTGCTCGGCGCGGAGGTTTTGCTCTATCCCACCGCGATCGGCAGCGAGCCGCACGATCCCGGCCTCGATACGCGCGAGCCGTGGCGCCGCGCCATGCAGGGCCATGCCGTCAGCAATATCATGCCGATCGTCGCCGCCAATCGCATCGGTCAAGAGGCCGGGGGGCCAGGTGTTTTACGGCTCATCCTTCATCGCCGATCATCGCGGCGATCTGGTTGGCGAAATGGGGCGCGAAGAGGAGGGGGTGATCAGCGCAGAATTCGATCTCGATTTTCTCGATCGCCACCGCGCCGCCTGGGGCTTTTTCCGTGATCGCCGGCCCGAATTCTATCAACCGAATCCGGCTTGCAAAACTTCGCCATAAATTGCGGTGAGCAATTCGAGATCGGCGATGGCCACGCGCTCATCCACCTGATGGGCCAGGCCATTGCACAGGCCCAATTCCAGCACCGGGGCATAGGCCCGGATGAAACGCGCATCGCTGGTGCCGCCGCTGGTGGATAAAGCGGGGACGATGCCGGTTTGCGCCGTCACGGCGGCGATCAGCTTTTGCGTGAAGGCATCGGGCGGCGTGAAAAACGCCTCCCCGGTCACGCGGCAATCGGCATGCAGGGCAACGCCGCTTGCGGCGCACGTTTCCAGGGTTTGGGTGATCCACGCCGCCAGGTCCTGCCCGCGATGGGCGGTGTTGAAGCGGATATTCAGCCGCGCCTTCGCCCGCGCCGGGATGACATTATGCGTGCCATTGCCCACATCCACCGAGGTGATTTCCAGATTGGAGGGCTGAAAGCCCGGCGCGCCGGCATCGAGCCGGCGGGCCCGCAAGGCGGCCAGGGCATCGAGCAAAACCGGCACGGGATTGGCCGCCGCATCGGGATAGGCCACATGGCCTTGCTTGCCCTGGGCGGTGAGCAGGCAATTGATGGAGCCGCGCCGGCCATTCTTGATCACATCGCCCACGCGGGCCGCACTGGTTGGCTCCCCCACCAGCACCCTGCCAAGGCGCACGCCGTCAGCGGCCAGGGCCGCGAGCATGGGCTTGGTGCCGTCCACAGCGGGGCCCTCTTCATCGAAGGTGAGCAGGATGGCGCAGGAGGTGGCCGGGGCCCGCGCCGCTGCCGCGATGAAGGCCGCCACCGCGCCTTTCATGTCCACGGCACCGCGGCCCCACAGGCAGCCATCGGCCAGCTCCCCCGCGAAAGGCGGAAAGCGCCAATCGCCTTCCTCCCCCGGCGGCACGACATCGAGATGCCCCGCGAAGGTCAAGGCGGGATGTGCCCCGCGCGTGAAGAACAGGTTGTCCACCTCGCCAAAGCGCCGGCGCATGGCGCGAAAGCCGAGGCCTGCCAAAACCTCTTCGAGCCATTCAGGGAGGCCCGCCGCCTGCGGCGTGATGGTGGGAAAGCGGATCAGCGCTTGTGCCAGGGCGATCGGGTCTGTGAGGTCCATGCCCGCTGTGATAGCAACACAGGCCGATTTGGCCAGATCTTTGGGAGATTCAGCATGCCGAGGCTTGATCTTGCCGCCGCACCGAAACGGCGCGGCTCGCGCTATCCCGTGCCGTTTCGGGGCTTCAGCCCCAATCGTCTCAAGCAGGCCTTGGGAAATTTGGGTGGGCTCAAAGATTTTGGGGTCAATCTCGTCCAGCTGCCGCCCGGCGAATGGTCCAGCCAACGCCATTGGCACAGCGCCGAAGATGAGTTTGTTTGTGTGCTGGCCGGGGAGGTCACCTTGATTGAGGATGGCGGTGAAACGCGGCTAACGGCCGGCGATTGCGCGGCCTTCCCCAAGGGCGTGTCGAACGGCCACCATTTGATCAATCGCGGCGATGGGCCCGCGCAATATCTGGAAATCGGAACGCGCCGGCCGCGGGAGGATATATGTCATTATCCCGATATTGATATGGAAATGCGCAATGGTGCCTTCTATCACAAGGATGGAACGCCCTATTGATGGGGCCATGGAGGCAAGAATGCACAAGGATTGGCCCGAAATGGCTGATGAGTTGAACCCGCTCATCGGCGCATTGCGCAAGGCGCAGCCGGAGGTCATGAAGGGCTTCAGCCAGATGGCGCAAGCGGCCCTGAAAACCGAAGCGCTCGATACCAAAACCAAGGAGCTGATCGCCTTGGCCATTTCCGTGGCGGTGCGCTGTGATGCCTGCGTCACCTTTCATGCCAAAGCGGCGGTGCGCGAAGGGGCCAGCGATCAGGAAGTGGCCGAAACCATGGGCATGGCCATTTATATGGGGGCGGGCCCCAGCGTCATGTATGCCGCGCAGACGCTCGAAGCCCTCGGCCAATGGCGGGAAAAATCCGCGCCTTGAGAGCGCTCAATCACGCAATAGGGCATTGATGGCGGTTTTGGCCCGGGTTTGGGCATCCACGCGCTTGACGATCACCGCGCAAGAAAGGCTTGGCCCCCCCTTGGGATCGGGCAGGCTGCCCGGCACCAGCACGGCATAGGGCGGCACCTCCCCGCGCAGCACCTCGCCGCTGGCCCGATCGACGATCTTGGTGGATGCCCCCAAAAACACGCCCATCGACAAGACGGCCCCCTCGCGCACGATCACCCCTTCGGCCACTTCGCTGCGCGCCCCGATGAACACATTGTCCTCGATGATCACGGGCGCGGCCTGCAAAGGCTCCAGCACGCCGCCAATGCCAACGCCGCCCGAAATATGGCAATCGGCCCCGATCTGCGCGCACGAGCCGATGGTCGACCAGGTATCCACCATGGTGCGTGCCCCAACGCGCGCGCCGACATTGATGAAGCAGGGCATCAGCACCGCGCCTTGCTCGATATGGGCCGAATGGCGCACGATCGCACCGGGCACGGCGCGCACGCCAGCGGCCTGAAACTCCGTTTCCCCCCATTGGGTGAATTTCAAATCTACCTTGTCCCAATAGGGGCCGGGCACCCCATCGCCGCGCACTTGCATGGGTGAAAGCCGGAAGGACAGCAGCACCGCCTGTTTCAGCCAGGCCTGCACGCGCCATTGGCCATCCGCGCCGCGCTCGGCCACGCGGGCCGCGCCGCGATCGAGAAGATCCAGCGCGCCAGCCACGGCGTGGCGCGCCTCAAGGCTGGCCGAATGCGGGGCCAGGCTTTCGCGTATCTCCCACAAAGCAGCGATTTCGGCGGCCAGAGCGTGCATGGCGCGTTTCTCCCTTGGATCTGCAGATCAAAGCCCAGCAGCCGGGCCGATTTCGGCCAGAAAAGCGTGCAATCCGTCTATCACGAAATCGGCTTCAGCGGGATGCCCCTGCGGGCTCTTGCCGGAGCGCACCAAAGCCGTGCGCATGCCGAAAGCTTTGCCTGCCGCGATATTGTTGGCCAGATCGTCGAAGAACATGGCCCGATTGGGTGCAAAGCCGAAGCGCGCCTGCAGGCGCTCAAAAGCCAAGGCAGACGGCTTGGGCGCGAAGATGCCGTCTTCGATGGCGAAAACGCCATCGAAACACGGCGCGATATCCAGACGATCCAGGACGCGGCGCGCATGCTGGCGCGAGCCATTGGTGAACACCAGCTTTTTGCCGGGCAAAGCGGTGATGAGCGCGGCCAAGGGCGCATCCGGCGTGACGGGGGAGTAATCCACATCATGCACATCTTGGAGGAAATCATGCGGCTCCATCCCGTGCCGGGCCATCATGCCGGCCAAGGTCGCGCCAAATTCTTCATAATAGCGCTTTTGCAGCGCGCGGGCCTGCGCCGTTTCGATTTGCAAATAGCGTTGCACATAGGCCGTCATGCGCACATCGATCTGCGCAAACAGATCGCTGGTCGCGGGATAGAGCGTGTTATCGAGATCGAACACCCAGTGATCGATCCGCCGGGCCCAATCGCGTGCGGTCATGGCGCTTGCGGCGGAGGCGGGGGCGGGGCGGGATTGCGCCGGCCGGGGGCGTCCAGCACGAACGGGGCCGTGCGCCCAACCCGCCCGCGATCGGGCGCTTCTTGCAGCGGTTTGACCGCTTCGGCCACCTTGGGCATTTCCAGATGGCGGGCCTCTTGCCCGGCCGGCAGGAAATCGCGATCGGAAAATTCCAGGCGCATGCCATCCAGCCCTTGCGGGGAAATCGCGGTGAAGATGGTGGAATCGTAAAAGCGCGTCTCGCATTGCTCCCGGCCGATGACGGCGAATTTGGCCGGGCTGGTGCAGAAGGTTTCGCCGCCGGCAGCCAAAAAGCGCTCTCCTTGGGGGGAAATCAGGGTGGCGTGCACGAAATAGACATTCTGCAGCAATGCGTCATCGATGGTGCGCACGCAGGCATTGGGCGCGATCACCCACCAGCCGCGCGATTCCCAGCCCTCGCCGCGCCGCCGCGCGATGGCCGACCAGATCTTGCCGGCCGTTTTGTTGCACAAGGTCAGCCCCAGGCGCGCGGCCCTGCGTTTGGCGGCAGCCTCCAGGGCGTCGATCAACTGATCCTGGCTGGCATTGGCCGGCAAATTGGCTTCGGCGCGGAAACGGCCGATGGCATTGGCCACTTGGCGCCCATCCATGGCCCCGACCCGCCCACGCGATTCGATCCCCGAATCCAGAAGCAGACGCTGCACACCCACGGCCTTGGCCGATTCCAGGGAATATTTTTGCGGCTCCGTGAGATTGGTGCGCCAGCTTTCGCGCTTATTGATGCGCACCTGGCGAAACTGCCGCGCCTCCAGATTGACGCTTTCGCAATTGGGCGGGTTTTGGATCGAAAAGGAGTTGACGGGATCGACGCACAGCGCCGAAAGCCCGCCCCAGAACAAATGCCCGCCGCGATGGGCGCTGGAGGTGCGCGCATAGAGAAAATGCACGCCTTTGGCCAAGGGGGCGGCGGCGGCGGTCCAGCATTCGCCGGGGCGCATGCGGATCCAGCCGCG
>CAZAGL010000062.1:0-10910 GCA_964484435.1 uncultured Caulobacteraceae bacterium | reverse complement strand
TGCTGCGCTCTTGCTCCGACAGCGTATTCGAAGCGCGCACCCGCCCCTGCCTGCTGCACCAGATCAAGCGCTGCGCTGCACCCTGCGTGGACCGGGTTGATCGCAGCGAATATGCGCGCCTCGTGGAAGAGGCCTGCGATTTCCTGAAGGGCAAATCGGTGGAATTGCAGGCCCGGCTATCCCAGGAAATGTCGGCCGCAAGCGAAGCCTTGGATTTCGAAAAAGCCGCCCGCCTGCGCGATCGCATCCGCGCGCTGGCGGCCATCCGCTCCACCCAGGGGGTCAATCCGCACAGCTTCAGCGAGGCCGATGTGTTTGCCCTGTTCGGCGAAGGGGGCCAAACCTGCATCCAGGTATTCTTCTTCCGGGCCGGGCAGAACTGGGGCAATCGCGCCTATTTCCCGCGCCATGAGCGCGAAGCCGAAATCAGCGATATCTTGGCGGCTTTCTTGGCCCAATTTTATGATGACAAGCCCCCGCCCGCCCTCATTCTCTGTTCCATCGCCCCGGCCCAAGCCGAATTGCTGGCTGAGGCCTTGGCCAGCCGGGCCGGCCATGCCATCGAATTGCGCTGTCCCCAGCGGGGCGAAAAGCGCGAGATCGTCGAACAGGCCGTCATGAATGCCAAGGAGGCGCTGGGCCGGCGCATGGCCGAATCGGCCAGCCTGGCCAAGCTGATGGAAGCGGTCGCGGAAGTGTTTGATCTGCCCCGCACGCCGGAGCGCATCGAGATCTACGACAATTCGCACATTTCCGGCACCAATGCGGTGGGAGCCATGGTGGTGGCTGGCCCGGATGGCTTTGAAAAGCGGCAATACCGCAAATTCACCATCAAGAGCCAGGAACTCACACCCGGGGATGATTATGCGATGATGCGCGAGGTCTTGGGCCGGCGCTTTGCGCATTTGGTCAAGGATCCGCCCGAGATAGCCCCCAAGGATGGTGGGCTGGACTTTTCCAAAGAGCAGGAGCGCGATGGCAAATTCAGCGCCTGGCCGGATCTGGTGCTGATCGATGGCGGAGAGGGCCAGCTCAACGCGGCCCGTGCCGCGCTCGAACCCTTGGGCCTGGCCGATCAAATCCGCCTGGTCGGCGTGGCCAAGGGCGAGGATCGCGATGCCGGGCGTGAGCGCTTTTTCCTGCCCGGCCGGCCACCATTCCGTTTGGATGAAAAAAGCCCGGTTTTGTATTATTTGCAGCGCCTGCGCGATGAAGCGCACCGCTTCGCCATCGGCGCGCACCGCCAAAAGCGCAAAGCCGATTTGGTGAAAAGCCCACTGGATGAAATTGAAGGCATCGGCCCGGCGCGCAAACGCGCGCTGCTGCACCATTTCGGCTCGGCGCGGGGGGTATCACGGGCCGCCCTCGCCGATCTTCTGATCGTCGACGGCATCAATGAGGCATTGGCACAGCGCATCCATGATCATTTCCGCCCCCGTGCCTGAGCCGCGCCCCTGGCAGCGCGCTTTGCCAATGGCTTTGACCTTGGCGCGCATCGCGCTGGGGCCCGTCATCGCCCTGATGATCCTTGCCGCGGATGCGGTCGTTTTCCAGCAGGGCCGCGCTCTGGCCGGTCAGATCAGCACGCTGGCGGCGCTTGTGTTCGCGATCGCGGCGCTGACCGACGCCCTGGATGGCTGGCTGGCGCGGCGCTGGGGCGTTACCGGCCCCTTGGGGGCCAGCCTCGATCACGCAGCCGATAAAGTGCTGAGCCTGTGCGCGGCTTTGGCCCTGATCGCAACCTGGGCCCCGCTGGACGTCACGATCGTGCTGCTGGTGATCCTCGCCCGGGATGCGGCCATTGGCGGCCTGCGCGAGGGGCTGGCCGCCAGCGAAGGGGCTTTTGCCGTCGGCCGCCTGGGCAAGGTCAAAACCGTGTGCCTGCTCGGGGGGCTGGGCACCCTGCTCTGTCTGCAGGCCAGCGCCTATGCAGCCGCCCCGATCGGCCTCCAGCAGGGGCTGTTGGTACTGGGAAGGGGCCTGCTGTTTGTGGCGCTGGGGGCCGCCTTGGTCAGCGCCTGGATCTATGTACAAACCATGATGAACAAAATCCGCACGTGACAGCCAGCCTCAGCCGCGCTTTGCTGATGCAGATCTCCAGATATCAGGCCTTGAAGGGAACAGCCCATGCGGATCATCAATTTTGCTTTGGCCCCGTTGGGGGCGATGGCCCTCAGCGGTTGCGTGGCCTCGATCTCCTTCAAGGATCGCGCGCTCGAAGCGGCAACGCCTTCGCCCGCCGCGGCCGCACCCGCCCTTGAACGCGTCGAGGAATTGCCCGAGGCGCTCGCTTTTGCCTCGATCGATGAATTGCAGGCCGGCATGAGCGCGGGGCGGTTCAGCGCCGCCCAGCTCGTCGGCTTCTATCAGGCCCGCATCGCGGCCATCGATCAAAGCGGGCCAAGCCTGCGCGCCGTTCTGGCGCTCAATCCCGATGCCTTGCGTGATGCCGAGGCCCTGGACATGGAGCGCCAAGCCAAAGGCCCGCGCGGCCCCCTGCACGGCATCCCGATCCTGATCAAGGATAATATCGAAACCCTAGATCGCCTGCCCACCACGGCCGGCTCCCTCGCCTTGAAGGACAATTTCACCGGGCGCGATGCGCCTTTGGTGGCCAAGCTGCGTGCCGCCGGGGCGATCATCCTCGGCAAAACCAATCTTTCGGAATGGGCCAATATCCGCGATGGCGATTCCACCAGCGGCTGGAGCGCCATGGGCGGCCTCACGCGCAACCCGCATGCCTTGGATCGCTCGGCCTGCGGATCGAGTTCGGGCAGCGGCGCGGCCGTGGCCGCTGGGCTCGCCGCCGCCGCCATCGGCACGGAAACCGATGGCTCGGTGGTTTGCCCCGCCTCAATGAACGGAATTGTCGGCATCAAGCCGACTGTCGGCTTGGTTTCGCGCCGCCATATCGTGCCCATTTCCGCCAGCCAGGATACGGCCGGCCCGATGACCCGCAATGTGCGCGACACCGCCATCCTGCTCAGCATCATCGCCGGCAGCGACAGCCAGGATCCAGCGACCATCGAGGCCGATGCCCGCCGCACCGATTATGCCAGCGGCCTCGGCAAGGTCAGCCTCGAGGGCAAACGCTTCGGCTATTTCAAGAATTATGGCGCGCCGCCCCAGATCGGCCTCGATGCCATGTGGGCGCGCTCGCTCGATGTGCTGCGCAAGGCCGGCGCAAGCGTCATCGTCATCGAGGAAGAGCCGCCGAACGACAAGATCGGTGAGGCCGAATTCCTCGTCCTGCTCACCGAATTGAAGGCCGGCATGGCCAGCTATCTGGAATCGCTGCCGGCCAATGGGGTCGGTGCCCGCAGCCTGGCCGATCTCATCGCCTTCAATACCGCCCACGCGGATCAGGAATTGGCCTTGTTTGGCCAAAGCGTGTTCATCCAGGCGCAGGCCACCGCGGGCCTGAAGGATCCCGCTTATGCGAAAGCCCTCGCCACCAGCCGCCGCCTGGCCGGCAAAGACGGGTTGGAGCGGCTGATGAAACTGCACAAGCTCGATGCCATCATCGCCCCGACGACGGGCCCGGCCTGGCAGATCGATGTGATCAACGGCGATTCCTATACCGGCGGCAATTCCACTTTGGCCGCCGTTTCTGGTTACCCGCATTTGACGGTGCCGATGGGCCTCGCGCAAGGCTTGCCGGCTGGGCTTTCCTTCATGGGGCCCGCTTGGTCCGAGGGGCACCTGCTGGCGCTGGGCGCGGCCTTCGAGGCCCTGGTCGGCCCCGCGCCGCGCCCCGGCTTCGCACCCAATGTGGATGCCGTGCCGGCCATCGCGCCTTTGCTGATCCCCGCCGTTACTTCGACTCGGTGACGTCCGTGCAGGCGGTGGAGCCCACGCCCGGGGCGCTGAAATTGGCATCCTTGCCCAAAATGGTGAAACTGCTCACCCCATCGCTAAAAACATAGCCTTTATCGCTGGGCTGCTGCGGCAGGATATAGACCACGTTTTCGACATTGGTCAGGCGCACCTGGCTGGGATTATCCTGAAAGATCGCCTGAAAGCGCAGGCCATTGGCGCAGATATAAGCCGCCCGGCCCACGAGCGTGCCGCCTGTTGGCGGCGCAGTAGCCGAAAGCGGCGAACTGGACGCCCCGGTTACCGCTTCTTTCGGCGTGCAGGCGATGGCCAACACGGCCAAGGCACACACAGCCCCGATACCCAGCAATTTGCGCATCATGTCTCTCCCCTGATGGATGGATATGGCCTATCTGTGCATTGCGGCGGGGCCATGACGCAATCCCCGCGCGCGCACCAATCGTGCAAATTCGTAAAGGCAGAGCATGGCGCAGGCGCAAATCACCGAATTCCCCGCAGAAAAATCCGCGCGGTATCTGGCCTTGGCCAAGGAAATCGCCGCCGTCAATGCCGGCGAAGGTTTCGAGATCGCCCGCTTGGCCAGCGCCGCCTGCCTCTTGCATACGGCCTTCCCAGAGCGCTTTTTATGGACGGGATTTTATCTCGTCGATCCCGCCAAGCCGCATGAATTGGTCGTCGGCCCCTATCAGGGCAGCCTGGGCTGCCTGCGCATCCCCTTCGGCAAGGGCGTGTGCGGCACGGTGGCGCAAACGCAAACCGCGCTGATCGTGCCCGATGTGCATGCCTTCCCGGGTCATATCGCCTGCGATGGGCGCTCCCAATCCGAAATCGTGCTGCCGGTTTTTGGCAGGGATGGGAAGCTGGCGGGTGTCCTCGATATCGATTCGCATATACTGAATGCCTTCGATGCGGAGGATCTGGCTGGGCTAGGCCCCATTTGCGCGGCGCTGCTCATTGCCGATTAGGCCTTGGCCCGCGGCCTGCGCGGCCGGCACGGGCGAATTGCTCACTTGGCTGAAGGCCCGCAAGGCGCGCTCGATCGGCCCTGTGCCGAAACGCGGCTCCCACCAAAGGCTCCAGCGGATTTGCGCGGCCCAGATGGCCAGCGCCACCAGCCACAACCCGCCCCAATCAGCCCGGCCCCATTGGCCAAGGCCCCAGAACCACAGCCCGGCCAGCAAGGAGGCCAGCAGATAATTGCTCAGCGCCAGCCGGCCGACACAGGCCAAAGCCCGGCGCATTTGCCCCTCAGCGCGGCTTGCACCGATCATGGCCAGGATGGCCCCGGCATGACCAATGCTCATCCCCAGCCGCCCCGCGTGCTCGAACACGGCACTCAGCCAGATGGCACCAGCATCGCCTTTGATGGCCATGGCCAGCACCCAAACCTTGGCGGGCAGGCCCAAGCCATAGCCCAAAAGCGCCAATTTCCAGGTACCAAGGCCGCTTGGCTGCGCCAGCCATCGACTGACCAAAACCATGCCCAACAGCATCATGGCCAGGATTTCCAGCCCATCCCCGGCTAGGAATGGCAAAAGCGTCGCGCGCTGCCATTGCGTGGCGCTCCAGGACGCCGCCTCAAAATAATCCCCGCGGCGCGCCCGCGCCTCTTGGGCCTGCGCCGCTTGGCTAGCCACGCCTGCCGCGCGCAGGGCTTTTTCCCGCACCGCCAAGTCGCGCCATTGTGCAGCCGTCAGGGCCTCGCCGGAATCGGCAGAGATTTCCGCGTCCAGGCCCAAAGCCAGTTCGCTGCGCAAATTCTGGGCGCGCAGGCCCTGCAACAGGATGGCACCGGCCATCAAGGCCGCGGCAAGGATCAGAAGCCGCCGGATCGGCCAAGCGCGCACCAGCAGCAGAGCCGGCACACACAGCCCGTATAAAAACAGCACATCGCCAGGCCAAAGCAGCAAAATGGCGTTGCCAGCCCCCAAAATCAGGAGGCCGAAGGCCCGCCACAGCAGGCCATCCAGACTGGCCTGTTTCTGGAGCGCCAGCACGATCCCTGCGCCGAACAACAGCGTGAACAGGCCGCGCATGGCCCCTTCGAGCGTCATTGCCGCGCCCATCCAGATCAGCCAATCGCCATCCAAGCCATCAAAGCCGCCGGCCGGCAAAGGCTGGGTGCTGGCCGCCCCCATGAAACGGATATTGATCAGCAAAATGCCCAGGGCGGCTATTCCACGCAGCACATCCAGCGGCTCGTGCCGCTTATGGATTTGCCCGCTTTGGAACATTCCTGCTTGCATGGGCCAGCCACAGCAAGGCTTGGGCCAGCGTTCATCCCATCAGCCGCCCCCAAAAAAAGGGCGCGCCTGCCTCAGCCAAAGCTGGCTTCAGAGTCTGGCCCATGGGGCAGGCTGTGATCCATGGCCTCGCTGGGCGCGCCGCCCGTGCAATTGCCCACCGGGCGGGCCGGCACCCCGGCCACGGTGCAGCGCGGCGGCACCGAATGCAGCACGACCGAACCCGAGGCAATGCGCGCCTCTTCGCCGATTTCGATATTGCCCAGCACCTTGGCCCCCGCCCCGATCAACACGCCGCGATGGATTTTCGGATGGCGATCACCGCGCGCCTTGCCGGTCCCGCCCAGGGTGACGGAATGGAGCATGGAAACATCATCACCCACTTCGGCGGTCTCGCCAATGACGATGCCATGGGCGTGATCGATGAACACCCCCCCGCCGATGCGCGCCGCCGGGTGGATATCCACGGAAAACAACTCGGAAATCCGGCTCTGCAGATGAAATGCCAGGATTTCCCGCCCCTGGGACCAGAGCCAATGCGAAATGCGATAGGCCTGCAGGCCGGCATAGCCTTTGAAATACAAAAAGGGCTGCAAATAGGTGCGGCAGGCGGGATCGCGCTCACGCACGGCGCGCATGTCGCGCGCGGCAAGATCGGCGATGCTGGCATCCCCCGCATAGGCTTCTTCGCACACTTCGCGCAATTGCAGGGGGCTCATATCCATGCCGCCCAGCTTTTGCGCGAGATGGTAAGACAGCGCGCTTTCGATGCGATCATGGTGCAGGATCGAGGCGTGCAGATAGCTGGCGAGGCGCGGCTCGCCCGCCGCGCCGCGTTCTGCTTCCGTGCGCAATTGCGCCCACACCCCGCCCGATTCGGCCAGAATATGCGGAGGGTTTGCGTGTATATTCATCTTTCGCTCCCGAACGCCAATTGCCAATCGGGCAACATGGCTCTGGCCAAATCCGGCGCGATCACGCCTGTAACTGCCATATGGTGCGCTTTGAGCATTGCCGCCACCGTCAAAGAATCGCTGATCCGCCCATCCAGCACCCGCGCCAAGACCTCCGCGAAGGGCAGGCGGCTCTGGCTGAGCACCTCGGTGGGCTCCGGGCGGGGCTGGCCCTGTGCCAAATCGGTCGCCAGGAACAGGATGGCGCGCTCATCCGTCACCGAGTTCGAAACGTCAAAACGCAGAATTTCCATCAAGCTTCCGGCGCGCAGGCCCGTTTCTTCTTCCAGTTCGCGCCGGGCGCAGGCATCGGGTGCCTCACCGGGATCGGCCCCGCCTTCCGGGATTTCCCAGCTATAGGCCTCCAAGGCCGGGCGCCATTGCCCAACGAGATACACTTCGCCCTGCGCATTGATCGGCAAGATCCCGACGGCCAGCCGCTTCATGCGCACGATGCCGTAAATCGCCGCCGCGCCAGCCGGATTGCGGCCCTGGCGCTCTTCGACGCGGATCCAAGGATTGTCGTACACCACGCGCGCGGTTAGCCATGTCCAGGGATCCCCCTTGGGGCCGTCCTCTTCCATGTTCATTCCCATTGCAACGCAGCAAAACTATAGCCCCGACAAAAGCAGGTGGAAACCCCATGCAGCCCATGCTTATGCCCGTTCCCGCGCCCGAGGGCGCGCCCGCCAGCGCCGCCTGCATCTCGCCGGCACTGCTCAGCCTCCTGGCGCAGCGGCGCTCCACCAAGGCGATGCAGCTCGCCGGGCCGGGGCCGGACAAGGCGCAGATCGCGGCCTTGTTGCAGATCGGCGTGCGCGTGCCCGATCACGGCAAGCTGGCCCCCTGGCGCTTCGTGGTGCTGCTGGGGGAAGGGCGGGCGCGCGCCGGGGCTTTGCTGGCCGATCTGCTGGCCCAGCGCGGCGGGGCGGGCGAGGAGGCCCTGGCCTTCGAGCGCGCACGCTTCATGCGGGCACCTGCGGTGATTTGCGTGGTCAGCACCGCTGCGCCGCACGCCAAAATCCCCGAATGGGAGCAGATCCTGAGTGCCGGGGCCCTGTGCTTTCAAATCCTGCTGGCCGCGCATGGCGCGGGCTTGGCCGGCTGCTGGCTGACGGAATGGCCGGCCTATGACGGGGAGGCCCGCTCGGCTTTGGGCCTGGCGGCGCACGAGCGCATCGCCGGCTTTCTCTATCTGGGCCAGGCCACGGAGCCAGCGATCGAACGGGCCCGCCCCGATAGCGCGGCCTTGACCAGCTGGTTTTGAGCGGATCGGCCTCACGCCCCTGCAAACAGCAGAACGCCGCCCTCCAGAAAATCGATCACCGCTTCCACCTGCGCGGGATCGACCACGAAACAGCCAAAGCTGCGCCCCGGCCTACCAAAGCGGCGGATGTATTCCGGCGTCATGTAATCGGCACTGTGCAACACGATGGCCCGGGCCAAAGCGGCATCGTTGCTGGGCTCCAGCCCCGTCAAGCGCAAGGACAAGCCGTGGCCGCCATAATAGCGCATGCCCGTCGCATAGGCCCCCAAGGACGAGGCCAAAGAGCCGGCGGCATTGGAAAAGCTCTCGGCCAGGGCGTCATGATCGCGATCCGAGCCGCGCCCGTGGGCGGTGCGAAAGGCGCGAACCTCGTTCTTGGGAATATCCACCAAGAACAAGCGCGCCGCGATCGAGAGCAGCCGGAAATCCACGATGGCCAGGCGGTCTCGCCGCGTCTGCGGCCAATGCCTCCAGGCGGCTTTGGCCTGATCCATCAGATCGGCGCGCACGGGGCCCGCCGGGCCCTGCGCAAACGCCCTCCCCGGAAGCACGAGCGCCAGCGCGGCGCGGTAAAAATCTCGGCGGTTCATGCAGGAATTTGGCATCGCAATTCTAGCAGCTTTGTGGCGCGGGCCCAGCTCAGCCCCGCAGGCGATAGGGCGGCACGCCTTGATCCGGCAGCCAGAGCCCTTCGGGGGCCGGGCCGGTTTGCCAAAACACGTCGATCGGCATGCCGCCGCGCGGAGCCCAATAGCCGCCAATGCGCAGCCAACGCGGTGCGATGCCGGCGCAGATGCGCTTGGCCACATGCACGGTGCAATCCTCGTGGAAGGCCCCGTGATTGCGATAGCTTTGCAAGAACAGCTTGAGGCTTTTGCTTTCCACGATCCAATCTTGGGGCACGTAATCGATCATCAGCGTCGCGAAATCGGGTTGGGCCGTGATCGGGCAAATCGAGGTGAATTCCGGGGCGGTAAAGCGCGCCAGATACAGGGCATCGGGATGCGGATTGGCGACGCGCTCCAGCACGGCGACATCGGGCGAAGCCGGGATGGCCGTTACCCGCCCCAATTGGGAAAGATCTTCCGCCATCCGAACCCCCATTATGCCCAAACGCACCATCCACGCGCGAAATTCAGGCGCTGATCCCAAACCACAGCAGATAGCCGCAGCAGGCAGCCGCCAGCAACAGGCCATCTCGGCGCGATAGGCCCGCGCCATAGGTCCATAGCGCGCCAGCCGCGAGGGCAAGCAAGGCCAAGGCCAAAGCCATCGGCCAAAGCGCCGTCAAGCCCGGCGCGCCGAGCAAGGCGGCCAAAGCAAAGCCGCCCAATACGCTATAGGCGATGCGGGCGATGATAATGCCCAGATGCAGACCGGGCTTGCCCGCGGCCTGAAGGAATGCGGCAAACGCATTCGGCAAAGCCAAAGCGCCCGCGATCAACCCGATGGCCGGGGCGCGCGCCGCCTCTGGGCTGGTTCCCAAAACATCCTTGACGCCGCCCAACACCAGATTGGCACCGAAATACAGGCCAAGGCCGCCCAAGGCGATGAAGAAGAGGATCAGGCTCAACGCCGTTCGGCTGGCTTTTTCGATGCCCAAAGGGGCGCGCCAGGCATGATCCAAGCCGATCTGATCACCCCCGCGCCCGCGCGCCAGCCAAACCATGCCGAAAGCCATCAGCAAAAGGGCCAATAGGCCAAAACCGCGCTGCATGCCCGCCTGCGCCACGCACAAGCCCAGCGCCACCAGCGCCACCAGGATCACGACGCCAGCGCCGCGCAGCGCGGCGGGCCGCGCGCTGTGCACGGGCCGCAGCACGGCGCACAGCCCCAAAACCCCGGTCACCAGGCAGGAGGCGGCCAGCAAGATCGCGCCACCCGCCAGATCGGCTTGGCCGCGCGCGATGGCCAGGCTGAACAGGACATAGCTCGGCAAGGCATTGGCCAGGCCGATCAGGCATACGCCGATCACGGTATCGGAAAGACGGGCCATGCGGCCCAGATCCACCAATCCGCGCAAAACCGCTTCCCCGCTCAGCCACAACAAAGCCGCGCCCAGAGCGATCCACAGCAATTCCACCTCATCCTCGCCGGGCTAACGGGCCAAACGCCCCGCGTTTCCTAAGCGGATTGCCCGCAAAGGCAAGCCATTGCGCCAACCATCCTTGCACCGCGGCGCGAGGGTTGCAGCCCCAATTTTCGCGTCACCCCCCGGTTCGGCGCGGCCGAAGCCGGGGATCGAGGGGCGGTTTTGGGCATAACGGATCAGGTCTTTCGTCATTCCACCGGCGCGAAGCGATCGGTGGAATCCATGTTGGGGATGGATGCCAAAGCTCGTCGCTTCGCAACGCCTTTGGCATGACGGCGGGGGTGCCGCCGCCCCCGTCCCCAAACCGCCGTTTTCGTTTGGCCTCCAGCCAAGCCAGCTTCTCGAAGCGATCGAGGCCGTCTTGGCAGGCCAAAATCCGGAGGAGCAAGGCGGCCGGGTGCTGGGGCTGGCGCGTTTGCGGGGCCGAAACCGGCGGCTGGATGGCCCAGCGACTGGGCTGGGCGCTGAGGCGAAAACGCGCGACATAGGCCGGGCCAAACGGATCGGCCGGCAGCAAA
>CAZAGL010000061.1:1286-10916 GCA_964484435.1 uncultured Caulobacteraceae bacterium | reverse complement strand
CTTGATCCGCTCGGTCAAATCAACTTGGATGCCCGCATCCCATTTGTAATAATCGGGCAAAAGCTGGGCGTTTTGCACATCTGAAAAGCGATTGCCGATATAATTGATCGAAGTATAGAAGGTGGCCTTGCTCCGGCCGAAATGGGCCACATAACTGGGATTGACGCGCGCCTGCCAGCGCGGTTGGCGCTGCACCTGATTGCCGGAAAGATCGGTATTGCCGCCATCCGTGAAGAAATTGTTGTAATTGGCGTTGAGGTAGGTTCCCGAAAAGCCAATCGAAAAATTCTCGATGGGCCGAATGGCCCCTTCCAGCTCGACACCCGTGGTTCCGGCCCCGCCAACTGAGGCGATCGGCGCGCCATTGGTGATGACGGTGGTTGTCAGCCCCGTAAAGTCATTGTGGAACACGGTCAGATAGGCGCTGGCCAGGGCTGTCGACAGCTTCAGGCCGCCTTCATAGGTATTGATCCGCGGGGCCAGGGTGTTGCCATCGCGCAAATTGTCGAAGAAGGGGAAGTTGTTGCCGCGGCTATAGCGCAGGAAGAAGCCGACCTTGTTGGTGACGGCGTAATTGCCGCCGACGGTCCAGGAAACCGCATCGCCGTAATAATTGATGGTCGAGAAGGTGCCATTGAGCACGGCCGAGCCATTGTTGAACAAGGTATTGGGATCATTATCGGTATCGACGCCGAATGTGTTGTTCTCCAGCGTGCCATCGACTTCATGGCCTTGCCAGCGCACCCCGACATCGGCCTTCAGCTTGGGCGTGAACTGGAAATCATCCACCGCGTAGAAAGCGTAATCGCGCCCGTCATAACTGGCATTCACGTTGAAGAACGAGCCCTGCACAAAGCCATTGCGGCTGGCCCGCTGCAGCGCACCATTGGTGCGGCTGATCAGCGTCAGATCCAGCGCGCGGGCCTGGGGCGTGGCTGTCACCAGGCGCCCATTGCCCAGATTCCACTGATCGTTAGAGGAATAGGAAGCGTAATAGACACCAAGTGTCAGGGTGTTGCGATCGGTGGCATAGGCGAAATTCAAATCGTTGACGAAGGATTCGATTTGCTTGCGCACGGTCCAGACGCCGGTCTGGAGGACTTGGGTATTGGGATCCACGTTGCCGCCGCCATTGGCGAAGGTTAGCGAATTGATGGTTCCGCCCAGGCCGGCGGCGAAGGCTGTCGCGGTTTGCGGCGCGCTGGCGGGCACCAGGCCCGTGGTGTCGGCATCGCCACCCAGCCAGCTGACCCGGTATCGCACTTTCAGCCGATCGGTCAGATCATAATCGAAATTGCTGCCGATATTGACGATTTGCGCTCCGCGCCCATCGGCCAGATCCACCCGGCTGCCATCATTGCGCACGGAAAGGCGCAATTCATTGCTGGCCAAGGTGCCGGTGCCGGCGTCAAAGCCGGGAAATTCCCGGATACGATTGCCATCCTGGATAACGGGAATGGGCAACAGCCATTGGCCGCGATCGCTCAGATAGCGCCCGAACACGAGAATCGAGCCCCGATCGAGTTCGTGGCGGAAATTGGCAGTGAACTGGCCGCCTTGTTCGGCCTGGAATTGCGGATCGCGAATGCCTTGCGATGTGGCGTAATAGCCGCCGGCCAGAAAGCTGGAGCGCGGTCCCACGGGGCCGGAAATATAGCCATCGCCGCGCACTTCGCTGAAACTGGTTACGGAGATTTTGCTCAGCCCCTCAAATTCATCCCCGCCTTCGCGCTGAACGAAATTGACGGTCAAGCCCGGCTGGCCTGAGGAAAACAGCGCGCCCGTGCCGCCGCGCACCGCCTCAACCCGTTTCAGGGTCTCGTCGGCCCGGATCAGCTGGGTGTTTTCCAAGAAAGACAGGGTGGGGGGCGGAAAGAAGGGCACGCCCTCGGTTTGTAGGGTGACAAACTCGGCATCGCCGCCAGAAGGAAAGCCGCGCACGAAGATGTTGGCCCCGTTTTGCCCGCCCGAGCTTTCCGTGCTGACACCCGGAATCAGCCGGAACAATTCGGCCGTGCTGGCCGGCGAGAGCTGCTTGATATCCTCGTCGCTGATCGTCGTCTGGGCAAAAGCGGCATCCTGGCGGCGCACGCCGCCGCCGCTGGTGCCGACAACGATGATTTCTTCGGTCTCGTCGGTTTCAGCGGCCGGCTGATTGGCGGCGGGCGGGGCCCGATCCTGCGCCATCGCCAGATTGGGGCCGCAGGCCGCGATGAGGGCCACAACCGAAACAGCCGTTTGTAGGGCATAACGCAATTTTTGCATGATCTTCCTCCCCAAAATCTTCGGTGACCGTTTTGTGATCTACTCAGACAGCAGGGATACCTGCCTTTGAAATGCATTTCAAGGGGTGATAAATCGATAGGCGCTGGCTAGCGAATTTGGCATGAGGGAGAGCAAGGAGGGGCCGTTTGCCCATGACCAATCCGCCCAAGGAGCGCGCCATGCGCCGCAGCCGGTCCATGGCCGTGAACATGGATGATATCGCCCGGCTGGCCAATGTCTCCAAGCCCACGGTTTCGCGGGTGCTGAACAACAGCCCGTTGGTCAATGAAGAAACGCGCGAGCGCGTGCTCAATGTGGCCAAGCTGCATGGCTATGCCGTCAATCGCAACGCCCAGCGCCTGCGCCAGACGCGCACCAACACGATCGCCGTGGTTCTGGATTTTGGCTCCCATCGGCAGGGGCGCATCGCCGATCCCTTCATCTTCGAGCTGCTGGCCGGCGTTTCAGAGGCGCTATCGGTGCGCAACCAGGATTTGCTGCTTTCTCCGCCCAGCCTGACCGATGCGCAAAGCTATGCCGATCTGCTTAGCGCCCGCGCCGCCGATGGCTTTCTCTTTCTCGGCCAGGGGGAACGCGAGCCGCTCTTGCGCGATTTGGCCCGCGCCGGCTTGCCCTTCGTGACCTGGGGCGCTGTCGATCCCCAAGAGCCGTTTTGCGCCGTGGGCAGCGATAATGTGTTGGGCGGCCGCCTGGCTGGCGAATTGTTTTTGAAGCGCGGGGCCAAGCGCTGGCTCTATGTCGGCAACACGCGCCACACCGAAATCCGCATGCGCTTTGATGGCTTGTGTGCGGCGGCGCAAGGCCATGGCGATGTGGCGATCGAGCAGCTTCAGGTCGAAAACATGGCCTATTCTTCCACCCATGCCTCGGCGACGGCCTGGATCAAGGCGCATCCCGCCCCGGACGCGATCTTCACCTTTTCCGACACCGCGGCCATGGCCGTCATCGCCGCCTTCCGCGAGGCGGGCCTGAACGCGCCGCAGGATTATGCGTTGTGTGGCTATAACGACATCCCGCCCGCGCGCGATTTCACCCCGGCGATCACCACGATCGAGCAGGAAACCCATATCGCGGGTGCCATTCTGGTGGAAAAGCTCATGCAATCGATCGAGGGCACGCGCGCCAAATCCACCCTCTTGCCCACCCGGCTGATCGAGCGTCAGACCTGAAGAGCGAGCACGTCATCGAGATCAATGGCCGCAATGCTAGGAAAGACGCGATGCGCCGCGCGCAGCTCGTTTGCATCGCCGATGCCGATGGCCAGCATGCCGCCAGCCCGGATCGCCAGAATGCCGGCGGCGGAATCCTCAAAGCCGATACACGCGCCGGGCGCTATTGCTAGGGCCGCCGCGCCGGCCAGGAACAGATCCGGTGCCGGCTTGGGGGCCAGGCGCGCGGGATCGGCAATGAAATCGAAGGCATTGGCGAGGCCGACGCGATCGAGCACGCGCTGCGCGTTGCGGCTCGCCGAAGCCAGCGCGCAGGCCAAACCGGCCGCGCGCGCGCTTTGCACCAGGCGCTCGGCCCCTGGCAGGAGATCGGCGGGGCTCATGCCCGCCACCGCTTCGAGATAATAGCCGTTCTTGCGGGCCGCGATCGCTTCGCGCTCTTCGGGCGAAAACACGCGCGCGCTCTTGGCCAGAATGAGCGCGAGCGAGCCCATCCGGTCCACGCCCTTCAAAGCAAGGTTATCGTGTTCGTCAAAGGCGATTCCCAGCTCATCGGCGATGCGTTTCCAGGCGATGAAATGCTGGCGCGCGCTATCGACCAGCACCCCATCGAGATCGAAGATCGCGGCGCGATTGCTCATGCGGCGGGGCCGAGGGGGCGGCTGATCGGCGCGCCTTCCAGCGAGAATCGCTCCTTTCCGTGGCCGAGCCAAACCGGCTTGCCTTCGATCAGTTCATAGCGGGCCGCTTGATCGGAAACATGGATCGCGATCAGCGATCCCCGGAAGCGAATTCTGAAGGTGTAGGGGCCGATATGCGGGATGGCCAAAGGCGCGAAGGTGAGCCCATCGCCGGCCACCCGCATGCCGGCAAAGCCCATGGCCAGCGCGCTCCAGGCCCCGGCCAAGGCGGCCATGTGCAGGCCGTGCCCAGTATTGCCGAACAGATCGGCGAGATCGGTCAAGGCCGCAACGCGCCAATAGGTCACGGCCCGATCCGTCTCGCCGACGCGCGCCGCCGCGATGGCGAAGGCGCTGGCCGAAAGCGTGGAATCATGAACCGTCACGGCCTCATAGGCATCCAGCATGCGCCGCGCCACCGCGCGCTCAAACCGCTCCGGCAGCAAGGCCAAAGCCAGGACCGCATCGGCCTGCTTGGCCACCTGGTGGCGATAGATGTGCAGCGGGTGATAATGCAGCAGCAGCGGATAGTTTTCGCCCGGCGTCGAGGCGAAAGGCCAGGGCTGTTTACCGAAAAACCCCTCGTCTTGAAGAAAGATGCCGCGCTCTTGATCAAAGGGCAAAAGCAGGGAATCGGCCGCGCGCCGCATGGTGGCGGCCTCCTGCTCATCGATCAGGCCGGCCTCGCGCCCGTGCGCCGCGGCAGCGCGCAAATGCCGCTGGGCCATGAGATTGGTATAGAGATTGTTGTCGACAATGGCCGAATACTCATCCGGCCCCGTCACGCGGTTGATAACGAAGGCCCCGCCGCGCGCCGCGTCGTGAAAGCCGATTTCCAGCCAGATGCGCGCGGTTTCCACCAGCATGGCCGCCCCCCCCTCAGCGAGGATGGAGGCATCGCCGGTGGCCGCCAGATAGGTTTCCAAGGCGAAGGCGATGTCGGCATTGATGTGGTATTGCGCCGCGCCGGCCGGGAAAAAGGAAGAGCATTCGCGCCCGCCGATCGTGCGCCAGGGATAGAGCGCGCCGCGCATCTGCCCCATGGCGCGCGCATTGGCTTTCGCCGCTTCCAGCCCGGAAATGCGCCAAGCCAGCATGGCCCGGGCGATTTCTGGCCGGGTGAAGGCAAAGACCGGCAGCGCGTAAAGATCGGCGTCCCAGAAAACGTGGCCCTCATAGCCTTCGCCGGTTTGGCCCTTCGCGGGCAGGGAGCTTGCCCCGTCCCGCCCGGCCGCCTGCACCAGCTGGAACATGGCATGGCGCAGCGCCTGTTCCATTTTCGGGGCCTGCGGCAAAGCGATCGCGCAATTGGCCCAATGCGCGGCGAACCAGGCGGCCTGCTCTGCCCACAGGGCCTGCGCGCCATTCTCCAGCGCCGCCGTGAGCCCGGCGCGGGCCATGGCCAGGGCGCTGGCATCGCGCGCGGCCGCATAGCTGGCGATCACATCAAAGCGCGTTTCTTCGCCTTGCTCGACGGCAGGGGCCGCCTGGGCCAAGGCGGCCACGAAAAAGCCGCTGCGCTGAAGCCGATCGACCCGTCCGACAAAGCCATTGGCCGCGATGCACTCCACCGGCTGCCAGGGCGATTGGAAAAATCCCGGTGCCAAACGGGGATCATAAAGCGTGCCCTCCTCGCCATGTGGCGCACCGGCATCGGCCCCGCTTGGCGGGGGATTGACGAAGGGAGTGACTTGCAGGCGCGCCGCATGCGCTTTGGGCAAGCGCACCCGGATGGCCACGAGGCCAGGATGGGCCATCGCGGTCATGGTTTCGACGATCAATGCCAGCTCGCCGATCTGGTAGGTTTCGCGCCGCAGGCCCTTGGCCATGTCCAGCTCGGCAAGCTGGCAGGCCGGCAAGGGCGCGCCATCCAGACGGATCAAAGGCAGGCAGGCATCGGCAACGGCCAGCCGCGTATCGCTCTCTCGGGCATAGCCGAAGGCCGCCTCGTGATAGGCGATCGGCATGCGCTCATAGACACCGTTCAAATAGACCCTGGGCTCGCCGGGCCCATCGCCTGGCCCGCGCAGGCCGATCCAGCCATTGCCCAGGGCGAAGACCGGGGCCGTCCGGGCCAGATCCAAGGCCGAACCACTGGCGCTCACCCGCCAGGGATCATCGCCAAAGGGCAGATCCTCGATCCGCGCGTTGGGTAATTGCCGCCCCAAGCAGACACTCCTTTTACCATCAAACTGTGACGTCATGCCCGATTTGCTTTGATATGCATTTCATAATAGGAAATCGCCAAGCCGCAAGCAGGGGCTTGCAGGAAAGGGGATGGGGCATGGCGCGCACGAGATTGATCCTGGCCATCGCACTCAGTTACGTGATTTTCGCGGTTTTGCTCAACAGCGTCGGCACGGTCATCTTGCAATCGATCGAGTTTTTTCGCGTCGATAAGCTGACTGCCAGCACGCTCGAAGGCTTCAAGGATATCCCGATCGCCATCACCAGTTTTTTGGTGGCATCGCAATTGCCCCGTTTCGGCCTCAAGCGCGGCATGATGGCCGGGTTGGCCTTGGCTGGCTGCGCGTGCCTGGCTATGCCCCTTGTGCCGAGTTTCTGGACCAGCCGGTTGATGTTTCTCGCAGTTGGCGTGGGATTCGCCGTGACCAAGGTCTCGGTGTATGCGTTCGTGGGCCTGTTGACGAAAGACAGCGCCGGGCATGCCGGCCTCCTCAATACTATCGAGGGGGTTTTCATGATCGGCGTGCTTGGTGGCTATTGGCTGTTCAGCGCCTTCATCGATCCGGTCCACGCCGCCAATCCCAGCTGGCTGCGCGTTTATTACGTGCTGGCGGGGGCGTGCGCTGTCGCGATCGCTTTATTGGCCAGCGTGAAATTTGAAGAATCGGGCACCCAGCCCCAAGCCGCGCACGATGCGGCCGGCGAATTCGCGGCCATGCTGGCGCTGATCGCCAAGCTGCTCACGCTCGTGTTTGTCGGGGCCGTTTTCCTTTATGTGCTGGTGGAACAGGGCGTCGGCTCTTGGCTGCCGACCTTCAACCGCGAATTGCTCGGCCTTTCCGCGCAAATGAGTGTGCAGGCGGCCTCGGTGTTCGCGGCCAGCCTGGCGCTTGGCCGGCTGGGCGCGGGCGTCATCGTGCGCAAGACGGGCTGGTTTTGGCTGCTCATTGGCTGCCTCATCGCCATGGCGCTGCTGATCCTGATCGCGCTGCCTCTGGTGGGTGGCGTGCATCGGCAGATCCAGTCTTGGTCCGATGCGCCGCTGGCGGTTTTCGTGCTGCCCTTGATCGGCCTGGTCATGGCCCCGATCTATCCCGCGCTGAACTCG
Organism: uncultured Caulobacteraceae bacterium; assembly: GCA_964484435.1. Lineage (GTDB taxonomy): Bacteria > Pseudomonadota > Alphaproteobacteria > Caulobacterales > Aquidulcibacteraceae. Next base: position 3,486 of record CAZAGL010000061.1, on the reverse strand, counting down.
GCGATTCTCAGCGCCATGCCCAAGCACAAGCAGCCGTCGATGATCGGGCTGATCGTCGTCTTTTCCGCGCTCGGGGGCACGACGGGCTCCATCATCGTTGGCCGCACGTTCGAGGCGCTGGGCGGCACCATTGCCTTTTATTTGCTACTGGGACCGATCGCCTGTTTGCTGCTGTTGGTGATCCTCCTCCAGCGATTGACCGCGGCGCGCGCGCAAGAAGCACAAAACTCAAAGCAAGCCGCATGAGCGGTCGCGGCTGATCGTTTCGGCCCGCCCGCGCGCGGAAGGGCTTTGTGTGCGCGATCACACCACGCCCAGCGCCCGCAGCTTGGCTTTGGGATGCACTTCGTTCTGGCTCATCACCGCCGTGGCCGGGCGGAAGCGCTCGATCAAGGTGCGCACATAGGGGCGCACCCCGGCGCTGGTCAGCAGAACCGGGGTTTCGCCCTGATTGGCGGCGCGCTCAAAGGCCACGCGCACCGCGGCGACAAATTCATGCAGTTTGCTTGGTGCCAAAGCCAGTTGGCGATCCGCGCCGGTGCCGATCAGGGCCTCGGCGAAGGAGTTTTCCCAGCTTGGCGACAGCGTGACGATCGGCAGGGCCCCATCGCTCGATCGATGCTGGAAGCACAATTGGCGGGCCAGGCGCGCGCGCACATGTTCGGTGATCAGCAGCAGATCATGGGTGGCCGGTGCCGATTCCGCGATCGCCTCGACGATCGCGCCCAGATCGCGGATGGAAATGCGCTCACGCAGCAGGTTTTGCAGCACGCGCTGCACGCCGGCCCAAGATATATGGGCGGGCGCGGCATCATCGAGCAGCTTTTGCGTATCCTGCGGCAATTCGCGCAACAGCTTCTTCACCTCGGCGAAGGTCAGCAATTCGGGCATGGCCTCCTTGATGATTTCGGTGAGATGCGTCGTCATCACCGTGGCCGGATCGACGATGGTGAAACCGCGCAGGCCCGCCTCTTCCTTGAGATCCTCGCCGATCCATTTGGCATCCAGCCCGAAGGCCGGCTCCTTGACCATCTCGCCCTCCAGGCCGATCCCGCGCCCCATCGGGTCCATGACCAGCAATTTGCCGAGCTTCAGCCGGCCCTGGCCGGCCTCCAGCTCACGGATGCGCACCATGTATTGGTCATGCGCCAACTGCACATTATCGAGAATGCGCACGGCGGGCATGATGAAGCCCAATTCCTGGGCCATGCTTTTGCGCAAAGCCTTGATCTGATCGGTGAGACGCCGGCCTTGCACGTCATTGAGCAAAGGCAAGAGGCCAAAGCCCAGCTCGATGCGCACTTCATCCATGGTCAGCGCCGATTCCGGCGTCTCCTCGACGGCGGGGGGAGGCTTTGGCGGGGCGGCCTCGGCCCTTTCCGCGCTTTTGGTGAGCCGCCAGGCCAAAAAGCCCGCGCCCCCGGCGATCAGCCAGAAGGGGATGAGCGGCATGCCGGGCAAGATGCCGGCCAAGGCCGCCACCCCGGCCACCAGCCCCAAAGCCTGCGGATATTTGGCCAACTGCTTGGCCAAGGCCTTATCGGCGGCCCCTTCGAGGCCGGCCTTGGAGACGATCATGCCGGCGGCCGTGGAAATGATCAAGGCCGGGATCTGGGCCACCAGCCCATCGCCAACGGTGAGGCGGGTATAGGTATCGGCCGATTCGGCCAAAGGCAGCCCGTGCGTCACCGAGCCGATGACGATCCCGCCGATGATGTTGATGGCGGTGATCAGCAGGCCGGCGATGGCATCGCCGCGCACGAATTTGGAGGCCCCATCCATCGCCCCGAAGAAATTGCTTTCCTCTTCCAGCATTTTGCGCCGGCCGCGCGCCTGATCCTCATTGATCATGCCGGCCGAAAGATCGGCATCGATGGCCATTTGCTTGCCGGGCATGGAATCCAAGGTGAAGCGGGCCGCGACCTCGGCGATGCGGGTGGAACCCCGGGTGATGACCATGAAATTGATGATCACCAGGATGATGAAGACGACCACCCCGATCACGAAATTGCCGCCCATGACGAATTGGCCGAAGGCCTCGATCACGTCGCCGGCGGCATGCACTCCTTCATGGCCATTCGACAGGATCAGCCGCGTGGAGGCCACATTCAGCGCCAGGCGAAATAAGGTGGTGATGAGCAAGACGGCCGGAAAGGCATTGAATTCGAGCGGCTTCTGGATCAGCAAGGATACCATCAGC
>CAZAGL010000061.1:0-1276 GCA_964484435.1 uncultured Caulobacteraceae bacterium | reverse complement strand
GCACGAGCACGGAACTGGTCACGGAAATGGCCAGCAACAGATCGAGCGCGAAGGCCGGCAAAGGCACCAGCAAAATCGCCAGAATACCGAGAACGCCAACGCTGAGCGCGATTTCCCCGCGCAGCAGGGCCCGGCCCAGGCGGGCGAACGAGAGGGGCTGAGGGGCTGCAAGTTCTGCCATTTCCTCACGATGAGGAGATTCGCGCCAATTTGCTCTATCTCGCGCGCGCAAGTTGGTGTTTCGATGCACAATCCGCCGATCGGGGCTGAACACGATGATGCATTCCAGCGGGGCTGCGCCTTACATCCTCATCGAAGCGTGCGCGGCGCGCGTGTGCGTGCGCGCGGGCGGGCAGCTTCTCGCCGCCACCAGCAGCGCCCTGCGGCTGATCGAGGGCCGATACCCGCCCGTGCTGTATCTGCCGCGCGAAGCGGCGCTGCCCGGCTTGCTGGTGCCCAACAAGCGCCGCACCCATTGCCCGCACAAAGGCGAGGCGCGCTATTTCGATGTCAAGCTGAAAGGGCAAATGGTCCGCGATGCGGCCTGGAGCTATGAGGCCCCGAAGGCGGATGTCGCGGCCATCGCCGGCTTCATCGCCTTTTACCCCCACCAGGTGGAAATCCTGGAGGAGGCGGAGGGGGGCTGAGCCCCGGCGCATTTCGGGCAAAAGTGGCCCTGCGGTTTTGTGCCCGAAAATACGCAGATTCAAATAATTGGAGCATCGGACCCAGCGAAATCTGGCCGTTTCCGCTGACGATGCTCAGGCGGCGCAGCCGGTTGGCGGGGTCCACGATGACAGGCAACCCATGGAGCCCGCCGCGAAGAGTGGACAGCTCGTACATGTCCCGCAGGCGAGCGCCGTCCTCGTTCTCCTCCGCCGCACCCGGCAGAAGCTCAATGCTGGTGGCGACGTCACGAATGACGCTCTTAGCAGGCTGCGGGAGCGGCTTGATGACTCGCGCCAGGCAGAAATCGCGCATCAGCGCAGGAGACGGCAGCGCCGCGCCGCCATTCTCCCCAGGCAGCAGCTCCTGCTAGAACGACCAGCAAAAAAAGTTGAGACGGCAGGAGGGGTGTGAACAGCGGTGGTATGGTTTGGCTGTGTGTGCGGCATTTGCAGCAAGCAGAGGAGTAGTACAGGCAGTTTGCTTTGAGGCAACACAGGTTGTGTGTGTGCTCACCTCGGTGCGCCCGCGCTTCTCTGCCCAGGAGCGGAGCTCCAGTGGGGACGGGTGCGGGTGCAGCGTGATGGGCGAGCGCAGGTGGCGCAGCCCC
>CAZAGL010000060.1:0-11225 GCA_964484435.1 uncultured Caulobacteraceae bacterium | reverse complement strand
GGAAGATGTATTTCTGCGCCTGGTCGCGCCCGATGAGTTGGTCTCGTGAACCTGCGCCTTCTCTGGATCTTCGCGGCCCATGAGGGGCGCTTGGCTTGGCGATCGGCGTTTGGGCGCGTCAAGCAGCCGATCGCGCGCTTTATCCTGCTCGCTTTCTTGGCGGTCGGGGCGATTGGGCTGTCTCTGGCGGCAGCCTTTGGCCTCAAGGCCATTGGGGAAGTCACCTCGCCTTTGGCCTTTGCCGGCATTTCGGCGGGCCTCGTCCTGCTATCCACTTTGATGCTGGCGCAGGCTCTGCTCAATGCGGTGGAATCGATCTTCGTGCGCGCCGATCTCGAATTTCTCATGGGCGCGCCGATTTCGCCGGCCATCGTGCTGGGTGTGCGCATGCTGGTGCTGGCGCTGAACACGTCGCTGTTCTGGCTGGTTGTCGCCGCGGGGGCGGGGATCGGGGCTGTGTTCTTGGGCGATTGGCGCTGGCTGGGCCTGCCTTTGGCGGTGCTGGGCCTGGGCATGGCCATGGTTGGCCTGGCTTTGCCGATTGCGGATGTCTTGTTTCGGCTGTTTGGCGCGCGGCGCGTGCGCCCCATCGCGCAGGGCATTTCGGGAACGATTGGGGTGTCCGTCGGGCTTGGCTTTCAGTTTTGGAATCTGTCGCATCTCGGCAGCGATCGCGGCCAGGAATTCGTGCAATTGGCCAAAACCGTTTCGCGCATCGCCCCGCCGGTGGAAAGCTGGGTATGGATCCCCGCCAAGGCGTTCTGCGCCGATTGGAAAGCCTTGAGCCTGTGGCTGCTGGTCACGGCCATGCTGTTCATCTGGCAGGTTTTGCGGTTCAGCCGGCGCTTTTTGGCCCGCATGGCGCTGGCGGCGGGGCAAGGCGGCCGGCGCGCCGGGCCGCACAAGGCGGCGGGGCCGTTCCGCGCCGGGCGCCCGGCTTTGATCGCCAAGGAGCTGCGCCTCATTTTGCGCAATCCCATCGCTTTGCCTTCTCTCCTGCTGCCCTTTTTATCTTTGGCCCCATTGACCATTCCTCTGGCCGGCCTGGTACAGGGCGGGGGCGCGGCTTCGGTGGCGCTCACCTCGCTCGCGGCCAGCCTGATTGCCTGGATCGCGCTGTCCACCTCGCGGGCCATGGTGGGCTTGACGCTGCTGGTGGAAGAGGCCCCCGATCTGGCCATCTCCGCGCCCAAGCCCATGGAGCATTTGCAGCGCGCCAAGCTGATCGCGGCGTTGGTGCCGGCCATCGGGCTGGCTGTTCTGGTGATCTTGCCGTTGGCCTTCTTTTCGCTGCAGGCGGGATTGTCTTGCCTGCTCGGCATGGTGGGGGCCAGTTTGTGCACGGCTTTGGTCGCCATTCGCCATGGCCGCCCGCGCAGCAAAAAGGAATTGCGCCCCGGTCGCACCATGCCGCGCATGCCCTTGGGCATTACCGTCAGCGGGGGGCTGGCCACTTCGGGATTTTTGGTGGCCGTCGGGCTGGGCTCCAGCAGCCTGTGGCCGGTCGCCATCATCCCGGCGCTGGTCGGCCTTGGGCTGACTTTGGCCTTGCTGGATGAGCCGGTGCGCATCGAGCCGGAGGCCCAAGCCCCGCCCCAGCCGCGCTTTGGCCGGGTCAAGGCGATGATCAGCCGGCTTTTTTCGCGCGTGGCCCCAAGAACAGCCAAGCCAAAAATCCCAGAAATGGGATGAACAAGACCAAAGCCACCCAGATCGCTTTGGCCAAGGGCCCGGCCCGCTCGCTCTGGGCGATGTGAAAGACGGCCCACAAGGCCAGGATCAGGGCCAGGATAAAGCCGAAACCGAAATGTTCCCAGGTCTGCGCGAGCATGGCCAAATCCCTATGTGCAGGCTTCGTCGTCTTCGTGGGGGCGCGGCATGATCAGCCAGGCCGGCGGATCGAGGCGGCAGGCCATTCCCCCAGCCAGCAAATCCCCATCCGCTTCCATGGCGCGGTCCAGCCGCAGGAAGGCCAAGGCCGTGCCATCGCCCACGGCGCGCACGCTGCCCAGTTCCGCACCGTTGGCCGTGATCGGGGCACCTGGTGCCAGCCCCGGCCCATCAAGGCGCAGCCGGCAGAACTTTTTGCGCGTGGTCGCCCGCCTTTTCATGCGGCTGACATTTTCCTGGCCGGGAAAGCAGCCCTTCTTGAAGCTGACGCCGTTCAACTCTTCCAGTAGCCCTTCCAGCGCGAATACCTCTTCAAGGCCCGCATCGTGGGCCAAATCGGGCAAGCCGTTTTCCAGCCGCTGGCGCAGCAATTGCGCTGCATCGGCGGGTTTTGGGGCGTGGGTGCGGTTGATCAGCGCGCGCCCGCCCAAATCGGCCAGGCGCGGATCGGGGCCGGCCATGTGCGCCCCGGCGGGCGTGGCCAGATCATAGGCGATGAGCGCCAGATCCTCACGCGGTTGGATCTCCACACGGGTGCGCAGGCGAAAGCGCTGGAGGCGCGCGCCCAGCATTTCGAGCCGTGATCGATCGACATCCAGGATAAAGCCATCGGCGCTGCGCCAAACAAAAAAATCCGTGCTCACTTTTCCCTGGGGCGAGAGCAGGGCCCCATAGGCCAAGGTGCCGATTTTCTGATCCCGCACGCTCTGCGTGATCAGCTTGTCGAGAAAGTCCACGCTGTCTTGGCCAGTCAGGCTCAAACAGGCGCGGTGGGGCAAAAGGCCGGGGGCATAGCGCATGCATGACAAATTGGCGCTTGCCGGCCCCTTGGCAAGCCTTTGCCGGCGGGCCATCACCCCAGGCATGACGCGCTTGTTATTCATCACTTCGGGGCCGATCGGCGATTGCGTGCTCAGCACCGGTGCCTTGGAATTTGCCCGGGCCCGGCTGGGCGGCCATCCTGCGATCACGCTGGTGTGCGGGCCGCTGGCCGGGGAGATTTTCCGTGCCGTGCCGGGGATGGAGCGCGTGTTGGCGGTTCAAAAGCTGCCGTTTGATCGCCATTGGCTGCGAATATGGGGTCAATTGGCCCATCAATCTTTTGATCTTGCCGTGGATTTGCGCGGCTCTGGCCTGACTTATGCGCTGTCGTGCCGTCAGCGGATCATTGGCCGCATTCGCGGCGGCGGGCATCAATGCGCGCGCGTTGGGGCGGTGCTGGGCCAGCGGGCGCTTGCGCCCAAGCTGTATCTGGATGAGGCGGCGCATGACGCGGCCCGCGCCGCTTTTCCCGGGCAGGGCTTCCTGGTGCTGGGCCCGTGGGCCAAATTTCCTGGCAAATGCTGGCCGGCGCAAAGCTTTGTCCAGGCCGCCTTGCGGCTGACGGTGCCCGGCGCGGCCCTGGCCGGTGCGCCGATTTTGGTGCTGGGCAGCCAAGCCGAAGCCGAGAGGGCGCAGGCTTTGGCCCGCGCCTGCGGCGGAACGGCCCTGGCCGGCAGGCTGGATTTGCTGGCCAATGCCGCGTTGCTGAGCCGCGCGGCGCTGTACATCGGCAACGATTCCGGCCTCATGCATATTGCGGCGGCGGCAGGTGCGCCCACTTTGGGCCTGTTTGGCCCCTCCGATGAAACACGCTATGCGCCCTTCGGCCCAAAGGCCCTGGCCTTGCGCGGGCCGCGATCCTTTGCCGCCTTGCGGGCCATGGGCTGGGACATGGAAAGCCGCGAATCCCTGTTGCAGGATTTGTCGCTTGAGCGCGTTCTGGAGGCGGCCGATGCCGTGCTGAGCCTGGGGAGGGATCATGAAGCCCGTATTTGAGCAGATTTTCCATGGCGGCCAGGTTTTCACCCCCAATGGCTTGGAGCGCGTGGATATCGCCGTGCAGGCCGGGCGGATCTCCGCCATCGGCACCCTGCATCCCGCCCAGGCCGGCCAGGCCATCGATGCCGCGGGCTTGACCATCCTGCCCGGCGTCATCGACACGCAAGTGCATTTCCGCGAGCCGGGGCTGGAGCACAAAGAGGATTTGGCCAGCGGCTCGCGCGCGGCGGCGCTTGGCGGGGTCACCGCCTTTTTCGAAATGCCCAATACCAAGCCGGCGACGATTTCCGAGGCGGCCCTGGCCGATAAGTTGGCGCGCGCAGCGGGCCGATGCGTTGTCGATTATGCATTTTACGTCGGGGCAACCCAAGAAAACGCCCATCAGCTCGGCGAGCTGGAGCGCCTGCCCGGCTGCTGCGGCATCAAGACCTTCATGGGCTCGTCCACTGGCTCATTGTTGGTCGGGGATGATGCGGGCCTGGAGGCCGTCTTGGCGGCGATCCAGCGGCGCGGGGCCTTCCACGCCGAGGATGAAGCGCGCCTGCAAGCCCGCATGAAGCTGGCGATTGCCGGCGATCCCTCCAGCCATCCGCTGGTGCGTGATGATGAGGCGGCCTTGCTGGCAGTGCAGCGCCTCGTGCGCATGGCGCGCAAGCTGGGCAAGCGGGTGCATGTGCTGCATGTGTCATCGGCCAAGGAAATGGCCTTCCTGGCCGGTGCCAAGGATGTCGCCAGCGTCGAAACCACTCCGCAGTTTTTGAGCTTTCACGGCCCGGACATCTATCAGCGGCTCGGCACTCTGGCGCAGATGAACCCGCCAATCCGCATGGCCAGTGATTTGGCCGCGCTGTGGGATCTGGGCATAACCCAGGGGGTTGTCGATGTGCTGGCCACCGATCACGCCCCCCATACCCTGGCCGAAAAGGCGCAGGCCTATCCCGCCTCCCCCTCGGGCATGCCGGGCGTGCAAACCCTAGTGCCGGTGATGGCCACGCATATGCTGGACGGGCGGCTCAGTTTGGCGCGCTTTGTCGATTTGACCAGTGCCGGCCCGGCCCGGCTGTTTGGCATCCAGGGCAAGGGCCGTATCGCGCTTGGCTATGACGCCGATTTCACCGTGATGGACATGGGCCTGGCCCGCACCATCAGCAATGCCGATCAGGCCAGCCGCGTGGGCTGGACGCCCTTTGATGGCTGGCCGGCCAAGGCCTGGCCGGTGATGACCATCGTTCGTGGCCATATAGTCATGCGCGAGGGGGAGGTGCCTGGGCCAGCCTGCGGCGCGCCGCTGCGCTTTTTGGAATGTCTGAAAAATTAAGCAAAGCCGGGTGGAAGGATTTGCGCTGCAAGCGCGTTGTCGGCCTGCGAGGATATTTCACAAAGGATTTTTCCATGTCACGCAAGTTGGACTTCTTGATCGCCACCGCCTTTGCCGCGCTCATTCTGGCCCCGATCCATTCCGCCGATGCGCGCGAGCGGCGCTCTTCTGGCTCGGTCACCACCCAGCGCGGCACCTATCAGGGTGAAGCGGTGCGCACGCGCCAGCAAGGCCAAGCCACGCGCGCCGCGACCGTCACCGGTCCCAATGGGCGCCAGCAATCCGTCAACCAAACCCGCCAGCGCGATGCGCAGGCCGGCACGGCCAGCGCCGATCGCACCCGCACCTTTTCGGACGGCACATCGCGCAATGTGAATAATCAAGTGCAGCAAACCGGGGAAGGCACCTATGCCGCCCAGCGCACCGTCACCGGCCGCAATGGCGAAACCCGCACCCAAACGGGCGAGTTCACAACCACGTCCACCGAGAATGGCCGCAGCACGACGGGCCAGATCCAGACGCAGAATGCCGGGAACGTGGAGTATCAACGCGATGTTTCGCGCTCGGCCAATGGGCGGGCCGTTTCCAGCAGCGCCACCTTTGAAGATGGCACCAGCGTTTCGCGCGAAAGCCAAACGGCCTGTGCGCAGGGTGTGGGCTGCACGACCAGCGCCACCTTAACGGATCGCCAGGGTCGGCAAACCAGCAGCACCCAGAACGTGCAGCGCACCGATACGGGGGCGGTTGTGGCACGTGATACCACCTTCCCCGATGGCAGCACGCGCAGTGTCGATACGGCCACGACCCGCAATGGCGATGGCACGGCTTCGGCCACCCGCACGGTGACCGGGCGCGATGGGCAAACCCGCACGCAGACGGCGCAAGGCACAACGTCTGTGACGCCGTAATCGCCCCATCGCTCTGATTCCCCCTTCGGCGGACGCCTCCCCCCGCACCGTGCGTCGAAGATCAGGACGGAAGGCGAGCTGCCTGGCCTTGTGCCGCGCGGTTCGCCTTTCGCGTTGGCGTGCGTGCATCCCCTTGCGCGGCGGCCCTTGGTGTGGATCATGCGCCTTCAACAGCCTGTTGAAGGACAATTTTGGGGGATGAGATGCTGAAGCTGTTTTTCTGGGTGATCGGGGCGGCCTTTGCGCTGATCGCCGGGGCGCTGGCCTGGCTGGGCCTGTCGCCAGAGAACATGCCGATTCCCGCGCCGGAGGCGCAAGTGGCCAAAGGCCTGAAGATTTTGGCCGATCCGCGCTGGGCCGCGCCCGCGGGCTGGACATGGGCGGAGTTTTCTTTGCCCGATGGGACAAAGCTGCGTTACGGTAGCGCCCCGCCTGCCGCCGCGCCGCCCCCCAAATTGCTGATCAAAGGGGCCAAGGCCAGCGAGGCGATTGCCGTGCCGCTTCTGCCGCCTCAACCCGTTTTGGTGTTCGTCCCCGGCTTTACCGGCTTGATCGAGCAGCATTTCGAGCTGTTTCAGCGCCTGACGGCCGATGGCGTGCGCGTCTATTCCGTGGAATTGCGCGGCCAGGGTGGTTCCAGCCGGCCGTTACCGGGCGCGGCTGGCCAGCAGAAATCCTATCTGGGTGATTTCAAGCTCTATGCCGATGATCTGGCCGCCTTCATCAGCCAGGTGGTGCGCCCGGCCGCCGGCGAGAATGTCGTCGTGCTCAGCGGCCTATCCCTGGGCGGCCATGCCGTGCTGCGCACCGCCCTGGAAACCCCGGAAGTGGCCGATGGCTATGTCCCGGTTTCGCCCGCCATCGGCATTTTCACCAGGCCCTTGTCCGAGCAGCAGGCCTTGCTGCTGACATCCACGCTCACCAATCTTGGGGCCGGCAGCCATTACACCGTGGGCTCTGGCCCGCGCGATTGGCCACCAGAGCGGTTGGATGGGTTGGGCTCGTGCGGGGCCGATCCGGCCCGCGCTGCCGCGCTCAATGCCTGGTATGTGACCAGCCCGGACGTGCTCGTTGGCGGCGCGACCAATGCCTGGCTGGCGGCTTTCGTCCGCTCGGGATCGGTGCTGCGCGATCGCGCGCGTTTGGCCAAGATCACGCGGCCCGTGCTGATGATCATTCCCCAGCGCGACAGCGTGGTGAAAGCGGAGGTTTCCGAGCGCGTCTGCGCGCAGATCGAGGGTTGCAAGCCCATCGTGTTGGAAGAAGCGCATCATTGCCCCTTCCAAGATCCCGATCCCGAATTCAATGCGGCCTATGCGGCCTTGAGCGGATTTATCCAAGAGCGCGCCGCCGCCGCCATTCCTGCGCGCGTTTCGGGGCCGTGAACGGGGCGCAGGCCCTGGTGCGCACCCTCGCCGATTGCGGCGTGCGCGCTTGTTTTGCCAATCCCGGCACCAGCGAGATGCATCTGGTTTCGGCGCTCGATGGCGAAAGCCGCATCCGCTCGGTGCTGTGCCTGTTCGAAGGGGTGGCCACGGGCGCGGCGGATGGCTTTGCGCGCATGGCCGGCCTTCCGGCGATGACGCTTTTGCATCTGGGGCCGGGCCTGCTGAATGGCGGGGCCAATCTGCACAATGCGCGGCGCGCCTTTTCCCCCTCCATCCAGGTGGTGGGCGATCATGCGATAAGCCACGCCCATCTGGATGCGCCCTTGGCCAGCGATATCGCGGCGATGGCCAATTGCTTGGCCCAATGGGTCGGCCGGGCCGACAGCGCGGCGCAATGCGGGCCCATGGCGGCTTTGGCCTTTCAAAAGGCCATGGACCCGCCTGGCGGCGCGGGCGTGCTGATTCTGCCGGCCGATGCAGCCTGGAATGAGGGGGCGCAGCCAGGCGCGCCTTTGCCTTTGCGCCCTGCCGCCTTGGTGCGCGCGGCCGAGATCGTGGCCGCTGCATCGGCTTTGCGGGCCAGCACGAAGCCCGTGCTGCTGATCGGTGCCAATGGCTTGACGCAAGCGGGCCTTGCATCGGCCGCGCGGCTGGAGGCCAGCGGCGTGCGGGTGATGACGGATACCTTTCCGGCCCGCCAGGCGCGCGGGGCGGGCGTATTCGCCCCGGCGCGCATGCTCTATTTCACCGAAATGGCGCAGATGGATTTGCAAGGCTGCGATCTGATGCTGCTGGTGGGCGCGCGCGCGCCCGTCGGCTTTTTCGGCTATCCGGACAAGCCTTCTGTGCCCGTGCCCGATGCCTGCCGGCTTGTGGCGCTCGGCGGGGCGGAGATCGACGCGGCCCAGGCCCTCGAAGCGCTGGCCGATGCACTGGGTGCGCCGCCACAGGGGCCAAGCGCCGCGCCGGCGAATTTTCCCGCGCCGAGCGGCCCGCTTTCCGTGCAGGATATCGGCATCAGCCTGGCGCGGCACATGCCGCAAGGGGCGATATTGGCCGATGATGGCGTCACCGGCAGCCTGCCCGCCTTCGCGCTCACGGCCGGGGCCGCGCGCCATGATTGGCTGTGCCTCACCGGCGGGGCGATCGGCATCGGCATGCCGCTGGCCATCGGGGCGGCCATCGCGGCACCGCAGCGCAAAACCATCTGCCTGAGTGGCGATGGGGCAGGGATGTATACGCCCCAGGCGCTGTGGACCATGGCGCGTGAGGGATTGGACATCATGGTGATCATCTTCGCCAATCGCAGCTATCGCATCCTCAACATTGAGCTGGCGCGCACGGGGGCGGGCGGCGCTGGCCCCGTGGCCGGGCGCATGCTCAGCCTCGATGGCCCGGCATTGGATTGGGTGCAATTGGCCAAGGCCCAGGGCGTGCCGGCGCGCCGCTGCGAGCGGGCCGAGGATTTCGATGCCGCCTTGGCCGCGTTTTTGGCGCAGCCCGGCCCCAAGCTGATCGAGGCCATGGTGTGACGCGCGCATTGCAGCGGATGGCCATCGGCCAATCGCGCGCCTTGACTGCGGGCGAGATCGCCTTGGCCATGGGCATGTTCGGCCAAGGCATTGCCTATCCCAAATTGCGCATTGTGCAGATCCCCCCCTTGCATTTCGGGGCCATGGTGCCTTGGGGGCGGATCATTGTGTTTGCCGATTGGCGCGCGCCGCAAGATTTCGCGGCCGCGCCGCTGGAGGAACAAGGCTGGTTCATCCATGAAATGGCCCATGTCTGGCAGGCGGCGCGCGGCATCATCCTGCCTCTGGCCAAGCTGCGCGCGCTGGGCAAACGGGCGTATCAGGTGCGCTTCGTGGAGGGGCGATCGCTGGCGGGCTATCATATCGAGGCGCAGGCCGAAATCGCCCGCTTGGTCTGGCTGGCCAGGATGGGTGCGACAGCGCCCGACGCCCGGCTGGCGGCCCTCTGGGCGCGGGAGGTGGGGGGAAAGACTATCCTTGCTGCGTGAGGCCGGTACAGCAGCCTCCTTCGCAATTCGTCGTATCACTGCAGCATGCCGAATTCCCGCAGCATGTCAGGCACCCGGTGCTGCAGCATTTTTCGCCACCAGCAATGTAAGTGAAGCCCGGCATGTGCGCCCCGGCGAGCGGCTCAGTGGCAAGTTCTTGCCAAAGGGAGCAGGATTTCACGGGGTTCGAGATCTTGGTGAGTTTCTGGGCGTTGATTTCCTTGGCCGTTACCGAAAACTGCAGCAGGGCCGAACCCCGTGCCGATGGCGCAGGGCTGGTCATGCTGACACGTTCACCGGCCAAGAAGGAAAGCTGGGGGGATGAGATTTTCTTCCATGCACCGGCATCGTTGACGAAAATTTGCGCACGCATCGACAATCTTTGCGCACCCGGCGGCGAGGGGTGCGCGGCATCCGGCTGAACCATCAAGCGCACGGCATAACCGCCAAGCTTGTTGACAGAAACAAATGCCTCGTCCGCTGATTTTGTTGTGATTACGGGCGATCCCATAATGGCATCACCTTGTTGAATTTGAAGCTGAACTTGAAAGAAGCGTTCTGTTGGAGCAATTGTCTGGGCTGCAACTTTCGGTGCGCCAGAAAAAATCAACCAAGCGGTCAAAAAAAGTGATACCAGGATGTTTTTCATAGCGACATCTCCGAGATGTTATGTAGATTAATCGCGTGACAATTATCGCGTCAAGACTGAGCCCGGCGTAATACGAAAAATTTGAAAAACAAATGCCATCGAAAGGCCTATGCTGCTCACGTGTGTTGGAGGTGCGAGAAGCGTGAAATCGCTGCCGGCTTGCAAGCGTCCCGCGCATGCGCTTTTCATGGGCCATGAGCCTGCTTCCCATCGCCCTTTCTCAGATCGGCGCGCGCCTGTTCGATACGCCCGCGACGCTAGACAAGCTGATCGCGGCATTGCGGGAGGCGGCCAAGGCCGGGGCAAAGCTGATCGTGTTCCCCGAGGCGCTGCTGGGCGGCTATCCCAAGGGCGTGGATTTCGGCGCGCGCGTCGGCTCACGCAGCCCGGAGGGGCGCGAATGGTTCCGCCGCTATCACGCCAGCGCAATTGAGCGCGACGGGCCAGAAATCGCGGCATTGCGCGAAGCGGTGCTGACCGCTGGCCTCTATTGCGTGCTTGGCCTTATCGAGCGCGCGGGCGGCACGCTCTATTGCGTGGCCGCGACGTTTGGCCCCGATGGGGCCATCCTGGCCTGGCGGCGCAAGCTGGTGCCCACGGCGATGGAGCGGGTGATCTGGGGCAGCGGCGGGCCGGCCGATCTCGATTGCGCGCCCACCCCCTGGGGCGCGCTTTCGGCGACGATTTGCTGGGAAAATTACATGCCGCTGCTGCGCCAGCATTGGTATGAGCGCCAGGTGAGCCTGTATTGCGCGCCCACCGTCGATGATCGCGAGGCCTGGCTGCCTTCCATGCGCATGATCGCGCTGGAGGGGCGCTGTTTCGTGCTCTCGGCCTGCCAATATCTGGTGCGCGGCGATGCCCCGGCTGATTTCCACCCCATCCAGGGGGAGGCAAGCGAAACCGTGCTGATCAATGGCGGCTCCTGCGTGATCGGGCCGCTGGGGGAGGTGCTGGCCGCGCCGGTGTTCGGGCGTGAGGCACTAATCCTGGCGGAACTCGACATGGATGCCATCCCTCGCGCCAAATTCGATCTCGACGTGGCGGGCCATTATGCGCGCCCGGATGTGTTGCGGCTTGCGCCTGGAGGCCAGGGGCCCTTTCCAGGATAACCTATTGGCCAAAAGGTTGATTCGCGCGGGCGAATTTGTATCGTGAGAAGTGTCAGGGAGGATGGCATGCGAAAATTAGCAATTCTTGGGGCATTGACCGCGGCGACGGCGCTGAGCGG
>CAZAGL010000059.1:0-11243 GCA_964484435.1 uncultured Caulobacteraceae bacterium | reverse complement strand
ATTTCCTGCAGGCCTTCCGGCGCATCGGGCTGGTGCCGGATGGCGGCTCGACCTGGCTATTGGCCCGGGCAATCGGGCGCGCACGGGCCATGGAAATGATGCTGCTGGGGGAGAAGGTTTCTGCCGCGCAGGCGCTGCAATGGGGCCTGATCAACCGCCTGGTGCCCGATCCGGAGCTGGAAAGCGCCGCCATGGCCCTGGCCGCGCAACTGGCCGCGGGGCCCAAGGCGCTGGCCCTGATCCGCAAGGCCGCCTGGAATGCCTTGGATCTGCCCTTCGAGGCGCAATTGGGGATTGAGCGGGAGGTGCAGCGCCAGGCAGGCCGCACCGAGGATTTCCGCGAGGGCGTCACCGCCTTTTTGCAAAAGCGCCCAGCCGAGTTTCAAGGGCGCTAAGCCTCCAGCTTGGCCGGCACGATGGTGACGCTCTCGCCGCAGCCGCAGGCATCCGTCTGGTTGGGGTTGCGGAAGGTGAATTTGGCCGAAAGGCGGGTGGATTCATAATCGATCTGCGTGCCGATCAAGAACAACAGCGCATTGGCCTTGATCAGGATGCGCACGCCTTGATCTTCGATCACTTCATCGAACGGCTCGGGATTTTCGGCATAATCGAGCACATATTCCATGCCCGCGCAGCCGCCATTTTTCACGCCCACGCGCAAAAACGGCTTGTGCGATTGCACCATGATCTCTTGCACGCGCGCGGCGGCCGCGGGCGTCAAGGCGAGTATTTGGGGGCGCGCTCTGGGCATGTTCACACTTTCCGTCACAACAGGTTGAGTTCCAGTTTCGCCTCATCGGACATCATCGAATTGGTCCAAGGCGGATCGAACACCAGATTGACGCGCACGCTGGTGACCCCCTCGACCTTGGCCACCGCCTCTTGCACCCAGGTGGGCATTTCGCCGGCCACGGGGCATGCTGGCGCTGTCAGCGTCATTTCGATATCGACGACGCCCTCGTTGAATTCGACCTTATAGATCAAGCCCAATTCATAAATATCGACAGGGATTTCCGGATCATACACGCTTTTCAGCTGCGCGATCACATCCTTGGTGATCCGCTCCAGATCGGCTTCCCCGGCGGGGGGGCAAGCGGCGCTCGCACAATCCATATGCACTCCCACGGCGCAAACCCGCGCCAATGCCATTCATCCCAGCAGTTTCAGCGCCTTGGCCAAGGCGGCCAGAAAGGCTTCGACGTCCTCGCTGGTATTATATAGGGCGAAACTGGCCCGCGCGTTAGCCGAAACGCCCAATCGCGCCATCAAAGGCTGGGCGCAATGATGCCCGGCACGGATGGCTACGCCTTGTTGATCGAGCAATTGGGCTATGTCGTGCGGATGCGCACCCTGAACGGAAAAGGCCAAAATGGCCGCTTTGTCCAGGGCATGCCCGTGCACGCGCACGCTGTTGAAGCCGGCCAGGCCATCTTGCAATTGCTGCAGCAAAGCCCGCTCATGCGCGGCGATGGCCGCCCGATCCAGGCCGGTCAGCCAATCCATGGCCGCACAAAAGCCGATGGCCTCCAGGATGGGCGGGGTGCCTGCCTCGAAGCGGTGTGGCGGCGCGGCATAGGTGATCTTGTCCTGCTCGACGATTTCGATCATCTCCCCCCCGCCCTCAAAGGGGGCGAGGCCGGCCAACGCCTCACTGCGCCCATAAAGCGCCCCGATGCCCGTCGGGCCATAGAGCTTGTGGGCCCCGAACACGTAAAAATCGCAGCCGATGGCCTGCACATCCACCGGCGCGTGCACGATGGCTTGGCAGCCATCGAACAGGCTCAAAATTCTATGCGCGCGCGCCAAAGCGGCGATCTGCGCAGCCGGGACGGGCGCGCCCAGCACATTGGACATATGCGTCATGGCGATCAGCCGGGTGCGCGGGCTGATCATGCGCTCCAGCGCCACCAGATCCGGGCGGCCATCTTCGTCGATATCCAGCCATTTCAGCACCGCCCCGCGCCGCTCCCGCAGCAGATGCCACGGCACGATATTGGAATGGTGCTCCATCACCGAAAGCACGATCTCGTCGCCGGGCTGGATAGAGGGGGCAAGCCCCCCGGCCACGATATTGATGGCATGGGTCGCCCCCTTGGAAAGTACGATGTTCTCAGGCTCGGGGGCATGGATCAGCCGCGCCGCCGCGGCCCGCGCCGCTTCATAGGCTTGGGTGGTTTCATTGGCCAAAGCGTGCAAACCGCGATGCACATTGGCATAGGAATGGCGCATGGCCCCTTCCATCGCGGCGATCACCGCGAGCGGCTTTTGCGCGCTGGCGGCGCTGTCGAGATAAACCAATGGCCGGCCGTTCACCTGCCGGCCCAGAATGGGAAATTGCGCGCGCGCAGCGGCGACATCGAACGCCATCACCGTGCCCCCAGCCAGGCGGCCAAGCGGGCCTCGATCTCTTCGCGCCAATCGGCTTGCAGCCAATCGGGCAGGGCTTCCAGCAGGAAGGCCTCGGTCAGCATGGCGCGGGCCTGTGCCAACGGGATGGCCCGCGATTGCAGATAAAATAATTGATCCTGCGCCAAAGCCCCCGCCGTATTGCCGTGGGCGCAGGCCACGTCGTCGGCATAGATTTCCAGCTCGGGCTTGGCGTAAACTTCGGCCCCGATCTCCAGCAGCAGCGCGCGATGATGCTGGCGGGCATCGGTTTTTTGCGCTCCGCGGGCCACCAGGATCTTCCCCTGGAACACGCCGCGCCCGCCGGCCCGGGCCGCACCCTTGATCAATTGCCCGGTGCGCCCGCCCGGCACATGATGCGTGACCACACTGGTCAAATCGACATGGCGGCCCGCCCCGGCCAGATAAATCCCGGCCAATTCCACCTGCGCGCCTTCGCCAAGCACCTGGACCTGCGTCTCGATGCGCGCAAAGCGCCCCCCCTCGGCCAGCACGAACTGGCGCAGATGCGCGCCCGCGCCAAGCTCGATCTCGGCCAAGGACAAGCCGATGCCAGGCCCGCTTTGCAGCACAAGCCGCGTCAATTGCGCATCTGGGGCCAGGCGATAGCGGCGCGCCTGGGCCTCCAGGCCATCGCCATGGACCCGCTCGATGACGATACGCTGTTCGCCTTGGGCGAGGGCGATCTCGCTAAAGCCGCCGGCCAGCCGGGCCAGGATCGGCCCCTCCTTGGGCGCTTCCTCCAATTGCGGCAAAGGCATCTGCGCCAAGGCGGCGCGCAGATCGGAATATTTCCAGGCCTCAACCCTTTGATCGGGCAGCATGTCCCTCACGCGGCGGCCCCATAGCGCTCATAGCCTTCGCGCTCCAGCTCCAGCGCCAGTTCCGGCCCGCCAGAGGCCAGAATGCGCCCCTGCACCAGCACATGCACGCGATCTGGGCGGATATAATCCAGCAGGCGCTGATAATGGGTGATGACCAGCATGGCCCGGTGGGGCGCACGCAGCGCGTTCACCCCTTCGGAAACGATTTTCAAGGCATCGATATCGAGGCCGGAATCGGTTTCATCGAGCACGGCGAAGCGTGGCTCCAAAACGCTCATTTGCAGGATTTCGAAGCGCTTTTTCTCACCCCCGGAAAAGCCGACATTCAGCCCCCGCTTGAGCATATCGGGGGCGATTTTGAGCGCTTCGGCCTTGGCGCGCACCAGGCGCAAGAAATCGGGGCTGGAAATTTCCGGCTCATTGCGGGTCTTGCGCTGGGCATTCAAGGCCGTGCGCAAGAAGGTCATGGCCGGCACGCCGGGAATCTCCAGCGGATATTGGAAGGAAAGGAACAGGCCCTTGGCGGCCCGCTCTTCCGGTGCGAGCGCCAAAAGATCGCAGCCCTCCAGCATGGCGCGCCCGCTGGTGGCCGCGTACTCCTCGCGCCCGGCCAGGGCATAGGCCAAGGTGGATTTCCCCGCGCCATTGGGCCCCATGATGGCGTGCACCTCGCCGGCGGGAATGGTCAGCGAAAGGCCGTTGAGGATTTCGCGCCCCTCCAGGGCGACATGGAGATCGTTGATTTCAAGCATGATCGGGCCTCAAGCGCGTGTTCAAACCCGCCTGGCACAGCAGGGCTTCTTGTCTCAATGACGTTGATTTCATCGCTGGCGCTCCTTGGCATCGATATTCATGGCGATGGAGATACGCTCACCGTCGCCGGTATAGGCCCGCACGCCATGGCGCAACCAAGCAGGAAACACGATCAGATCGCCGGCGCGGGGCCGCAATTCGGGCTGGTAAGCCTGCGGCTGGCCATCCACGCCCATTAGCCGGAAAGCGGTGTGGTGCATGGCGCACATGGGAAAGCGCGGGTCCTCGAAATAGAGCGCGCCGCCCACATCGTCGCCGCTGCCGCCATCGCCCATATCCAAATACAGCACTCCGGCCCACAGGTTTTGCGGATGGGCGTGCAATTGATTGAGCCCGCCTTTGGGCGTGACATTGGCCCACATGCGCACGTGCCAATCATAGGCATCGACGCCGGCCTCATGAAAGAACGACATGCGCTTGGCCAGGTTGACGGCCGTTTGCGCCAACTTGTTCGCCGCCGCCCCACCCCAATCCAGCATATCCGTGTTGGAATGCCAGCCGCCATGATTGGAACGCGAAATGCCAGCCGAAACCGCTTGGTGCGCCGCGATGGCCTCGCGCAGATCCGCCAGCAATGCCTCGGCGTGGTGCAACTGGGCGATGATCACCGGCGTTTCGAAAAACGGCATCGGCCCGGCTTCGATGCGAACGCCGTCATAGGGTTTCGCGAAGATTCCGGCCTTACTCACTGGCTCAAACCTATGTTGTCTTGGTGTCGCGGATCGATCATTCCTCATAGACCCGCGATGCGGGCTCGGCGCAGAAATAGGCCTGCGCCACCTCCCGTGTCTGTCGGGCGAGAGCAGCTTCGCTGATGTCCTCCAGCGCACAGGTGCTTTTTGTTGCGGCACCGTCTAATGCCTCGATCCGCAGCAGCGCCAGAGGCAGCAATGCTGAGCCCTGCATGTCATAGAAACTGACCCCCCAGGCGGAAGCGCTGGACCGGGCCGGAACCGCCAGTTCGCCCCGGGCGGTTCGCTCCAGGCTGACGCCATTGACTTCGCCAAGCCGATCGAATTGCGGCTTGTCCTTTTGGCGTTTCCACAAGGCCATCACCGTGTTCACATTGCCTATTTCGCGCGGAACGACCACATCCAACGCCCCATCGCCGTTGAAATCTTCTAGGCGCGGATAAAGATACACGGGCACGTCCGCTTCGGTGAAAGCCTGCAATTCCGTGCCATCGAGCCTGGCCAACCGAATGGTGATCCGGCCCGCCTCAGCGCCCGCTTCGACCGGCTCAAAGCTGACCAGCACCTGCTCCTCGGAGGGGGCATCGCCACCAGCCGGGTTCAACCGGCAATCCACCGCGTCGAACCGCTCACTGGCACGCTCCAGGTCACCACAAAGCGGCAAGCCCATGATGCGCTCCAAGGCCACCTGCTTTAAGGCTTTTTGATCCGCCCCATCATTTTGCCCACAGCCGAGCAGCGCCAGCAGCGCCGCTCCAACCCATACACGCTTGTTCATCATCCCACGCTCCCTTCCAGGCTGACGGCCACCAGTTTTTGTGCCTCGACGGCGAATTCCATGGGCAATTGCTGCAAGACGTCGCGCACAAAGCCATTGACCAGCAAAGCGGTGGCGGCTTCTTGCGGGATGCCGCGCTGGCGGCAGTAAAACAGCTGATCCTGCGAGAGCTTGGTGGTGGTGGCCTCGTGTTCGAACTGGGCGTTCGGGGTCTTGGTTTCGATATAGGGGATGGTGTGTGCGCCGCACTGATCCCCCAGCAAGAGGCTGTCGCATTGGGTGAAATTGCGCGCCCCATGGGCCTTGGCATGGGCCGATACCAATCCGCGATAGGTGTTGTTGGAACGCCCGGCCGCGATGCCTTTGGATATCACCCGCGAGCGGGTGTTTTTGCCCAGATGGATCATCTTGGTGCCGGTATCGGCCTGCTGGAAGCCATTGGTGATGGCGATCGAATAAAATTCGCCCACGCTGCTTTCCCCGCGCAGAATGCAGCTGGGATATTTCCAGGTGATGGCCGAACCGGTCTCGACCTGCGTCCAGGAAATCTTGGCCCGCGCACCGCGGCAATCGCCCCGTTTGGTCACGAAATTATAGATGCCGCCGCGGCCCTCTGCATCGCCGGGCCACCAATTTTGCACGGTGGAATATTTGATTTCGGCATCTTCCAGGGCCACCAATTCCACCACGGCGGCATGGAGCTGATTTTCCTGGCGCATGGGGGCCGTGCAGCCCTCCAGATAGCTGACATAAGAACCCCGATCGGCGATGATCAAGGTGCGCTCGAACTGGCCCGTGCCCTGGGCATTCATGCGAAAATAGGTGGAAAGCTCCATGGGGCAGCGCACGCCGGGCGGGATATAGACGAACGACCCGTCCGAAAACACCGCCGAATTCAACGTCGCGAAGTAATTGTCGCTGGCCGGCACCACGCTGCCCAGATATTGGCGCACCAAATCCGGGTGCTCCTGCAGCGCTTCGGAGATCGAGCAAAAGATCACCCCGGCGCGGGCCAATTCGGCCTTGAAGGTGGTGCCCACCGAAACGCTATCGAATACCGCATCAACGGCCACGCGCGGCGCGCCCTCAACCCCCAGCAGGACTTCGCGTTCGCGCAAGGGGATGCCCAGCTTCTCATACGTATCCAGGATTTCCTGGGGCACTTCATCCAGGCTTTTGTATTTGGACTGGTTTTTAGGCGCGGCGTAATAGCACGCGCTTTGGTAATCGATGGGCGGATAATGCAGCAGGGCCCAATTGGGTTCGATCAAGGTTTTCCAGCGGGCGAAGGCCTCAAGGCGCCAATCCAGCATCCATTGCGGCTCGTCTTTCTTGGCGGAGATATAGCGAACGATCTCTTCGTTCAGCCCGATGGGCGCGAATTCCTGCTCGATATCGGTGATGAAGCCGGCCGAATATTTATCCGCCTCCAGGCTCCGCGCGGCTTCAATGGTTTCCTTGACTGCGGCCATCACCCTATTCCTTGCACTTCGTGCCGGCGCGCGCCGATGCGGGCGAACGCTTCGAAAACCGCCTCAAAATCGCTGGCCGTGCTGGCCCAGCCAAAACTCAAACGGATCGCCTCGGCGGCGCGCTCGGGCGCGATGCCCATGGCGGCCAGCACCCGGCTGGGCCGCACTTTGCCCGAAGAACACGCCGCCCCCGAACTGGCCCGCACCCCGGCCAGATCGAGGGCGATCAGCGCAGTTTGCGCGTTCAGCCCCGGCAAGGCAAAGCAAGAGGTGTTGCTAACGCGCGGACCCGATTGGGCAAAAATCCGCATTTCGGGAAAGCGCGCAGCCAAGCGGGCCTCCAACTCATCGCGCAGCGCGGCCAGGCGCTGCATCTGCGCCTCGCGCTCATCCACGCAGATCGACAAAACGGCGCCCAGCGCCGCGATGGCAGGCAAATTTTCCGTGCCGGGCCTGCGCCCAAATTCTTGCCCGCCGCCCGCGCGCGGCGGCGTAAAGGGGGATCCGCAGGCCATCGCCATAAAGCCAGCCCCCGGGGCCGCCCCCAGCTTGTGGCCGCTGGCGATCAGGTAATCGCAGCCCAATGTGCCAAGCGAAACCGGTACGCGCCCCAGGCCTTGGGCGGCATCACAAAGCAGGAATCCACCGGCCCGGTGCACGATCTCGGCGGCCTCCGCGACGGGCTGGATCGCTCCCGTCTCGTTATTGACCAGCATCAAGGCCAGCAAAAACGGCTGATCCTGCGCCTGCGCATATTGGCGCAGGGCCGCCAGATCGAGGCCGCCTTGCCCCTCGACCGGCAAGACCGCGCAGCCGCGATCCACCCTGTGGGCCCCCGCAAAAACGGCTTCGTGCTCGATGGCACTGACAGCCAGACGGCGCACGCCACCAGCCCAGGCCCCTTCCAGCGCCAGATGCGCCGCCTCGGTCGCGCCGGAGGTGAACACGATATCCATGTTGCGCGCACCCAGGCAGGCGGCGATATCCTCCCGGGCCCGTTCCAGCCGCGCATGGGCCCGGCGGCCATCGCCATGCACCGAGGAGGGATTGCCCGATGCGCGCGCCGCTTCCAGCCACGCGGCCTGCGCCTGCGGCCGCAAAGGCGCACCGGCATTATAATCGCAATAGAATGAAGTGTTCATGTGGCAGCCGATTGCGGCAATCCTTGAAGCGCTTCGCGAACAAAAGCTGGGCTGACGCGGACTTTACGCTCCACCACGTCCTGCAAGGAAACCTGCGCCAAGAATTCGTGGATGTGCGCGCCCATGGCTTCCCACAGATCGTGCGCGATGCAGCGCTCCGATTTGCCGGTGCAGCCCAGCTTGGCCTTGGGCTGGCAGCGCACCACGGTGATGATCTCATCAACCGCCGCGATGATTTCGGCCGTGAAAATATGCCCGGCCGGCCGGGCCAATCGATAGCCGCCACCCGGGCCGCGCACGCCTTCGACCAGCCCATTGCGCCGCAAGCGCGCGAACAATTGCTCCAGATAGGATAGCGAAATGGCCTGGCGCAACGCGATATCTTGCAACGGCACGGCCTTGTCGCCCGCCTGATGGGCGGCCAAATCGGCCATGGCCATCACGGCATACCGGCCTTTTGACGTCAGTCGCATATGCGCATCCTCGCGCTGGAGAAAAGCTTATGCTAAGCACCACGCCTTTGGTGCTCACCACGCCCCAGCATTTAGGATACCTTAGCAAATTGGTCAAGAATTCACCTGCACCATCATGCCGCCTGTATCCTTCCAGATTCCTGCCACCAGATTGGGAGTTTCATGCCTGAAGTGATTTTTGCCGGGCCCGCCGGCCGGGTTGAGGGCCGCTATGTCGAGCCGCGCCGCGAAGGTGCCCCGATCGTTCTCGTGCTGCACGGCCATCCGCGCGCCGGCGGCTCGATGCAGGACCGCGTTACCGTCTTGCAGGCAAAGCTGTTTGAGCGCTTTGGCTTTGCCGTGCTGCGCTTCAATTTTCGCGGCATCGGGCGCAGCCAGGGCGTGTTCGATAATGGCATGGGTGAGCTTTCCGATGCCGCATCCGCTTTGGATTATCTGCAAACGCTCAATCCCAATTCGGAGCGCTGCTGGGTGGCCGGCTATTCCTTCGGATCCTGGATCGGCCTGCAATTGCTGATGCGCCGCCCGGAGATTGACGGCTTCATCGCCGTTTCCCCGCCCGCCAATCATTATGATCTGAGTTTTTTGGCCCCCTGCCCGGCTTCGGGCCTCGTGGTTTATGGCACGCGCGACACGGTTGCCCCGGCTTTGGACGTGGAGCGCGCCGTCGCCAAAATCCGCACCCAGAAAAGCATCAAGGTCGATGCCAGCGCCATCGACGGGGCCGATCATTTCTATCGCGACGTCTCCGATAAATCGATCGATCATTTGGCGGCGCTGGAAGCGCGGATCATTGCCTATATGAGCAAAAGATTGGGTGGCCTTTTGCCCGCCCCGGTCAGCGATTAGCTGCTTTTTGCCAAGGCGATGCGCCCGCCCGGCAAAGGCCGGGGGGCCCCGGTCGTGGCCGGGAAGCTGATGGGCAGGCCCAGCATCGTGCGCGCAGCGAGGAAGGCGAAAGCCTCGGCCTCGATGGCATCGCCGCGCCAGCCCAGATCCTCGGCCTGAGCGATCTCTACCTGCGCGCGCTCGCGGATCGCACGGAGGATTTGCGGGTTTTTGCGCCCGCCGCCGCTCAAGGCCAGCCGGCCCGGCAAGCGAGGCAGCAAAGCCAGGCTGCGCGCCAACGCCGCCCCGATCAGCGCCGTCAAAGTGGCCGCGCCATCGGCTGGGCTGAGGCCGTTCACCAAATCCGCGCTGAAATCATAGCGATCGAGGGATTTGGGATACGGGTCGGAAAAGAAGGCATGCTCAAGGGCGGCCTGGATGCGATCTTCATGGACACGGCCCTGCGCCGCCAATTGGCCATCGCAATCGAAGCGGCCGAGCCCGCAACGCTCGATCCATTCGTTCACCGGGCCATTGGCCGGGCCGACATCCAGCGCAATCAAATTGTCTTGCCCCGCCCAATAGGTGATATTGGCCACCCCACCCAAATTGAGCACGGCGGCCGGTGCCTCCAGGCCGGAAAAACGCATGAGGGCTCCATGATAAATCGGGGCCAATGGCGCGCCATTACCGCCTTGCGCCACATCGAGGCTCCGAAAATCGAAGGCCACATCCACACCGACGGCTTTGGCCAAGAGCGCGCCATCACCCAATTGGCGGGTCGCGCCTTTTTGGCCTGCCAAGGCCCGACGGTGCAAAACCGTTTGCCCGTGAAAGCCGATCACCCGCAAGGCTTCGCGGGGCAGGCCGGCCTGGCGCAGCAGCGCCTCCACGGCTTGCGCATGGGCCAGGCTCAAGTCGCGCTCGGCCCGGGCAAAGATTTCCGGCTCGTGCCCCTGAAAATTCCATTCGCGCGCCTGGCCGACCGCTTCGATAAGCAGGGGGCGCAAAGCAGAAGGATAGGAATGCAGACACCATGGGCCGAGTTCCAGGATGTCGATGCCGTCGGTGCGCAGCAGGGCGCAATCGATCATCCCATCAAGGGCCGTGCCCGTCATCAGTCCCAGCGCCCAAAACCCCATCACCAATTATCCCTGCCAATTGGCCAAGCCATCGTCTCATGATACAGCCCCGCCCGCGTCGCGCCAGGAGCCCATGATGCAGTTTCGATCCCCATGGCTGCAAGCCTTGCAGGCGCGCGGCTATATCCACCAGATCACCCATCCCGAAGCGCTGGATGAAGCGGTTTTGGCTGGTGGTGTTATCGGCTATATCGGCTTTGATGCCACCGCAGATAGCCTGCATGTCGGCAGCCTGATGCAGATCATGCTGCTGCGCCGCCTGCAACAGGCCGGCGGCAAACCCATCGTGGTCATGGGCGGGGGCACCACCAAGGTGGGCGATCCCTCGGGCAAGGATGCGAGCCGCAAACTGCTTTCCCCCGAAGAGATCGCCGCCAATATCGCCAGCATCAAACGGGCCTTCGAGCCGTTCTTGCGGTTTGGTGATGGGCCAAACGATGCCGTGATCATCGATAACGATTTGTGGTTGTCGCGGCTCGGCTATGTGGATTTCCTGCGCACCTATGGCCCGCATTTCACCATCAACCGCATGCTGACCTTCGACAGCGTGCGCCTGCGCCTGGAGCGCGAACAGCCACTCACCTTCCTGGAATTCAATTACATGCTGATGCAGGCCGTGGATTTTCTGGAATTGCACCGGCGCACGGGCTGTGTGTTGCAGATGGGCGGCTCC
>CAZAGL010000058.1:0-11278 GCA_964484435.1 uncultured Caulobacteraceae bacterium | reverse complement strand
TTGGCCTCGGCCAGCGAGACGGGCTCGCCGGCCGGGCCTTCTACAATCTCAATGGCCATGCTCAGCTCACCGCGAATTTCATCAGCTTGATGGCATCGAAATTCTGCACGCCGGCACCAACCCGCTTGGTGACGTAGAACAGCACGAACGGCTTGGCCGAAAACGGATCGCGCAGCACACGCACGCCCGCGCGGTCCACGATCAGATAGCCGCGCTGGAAATCCCCGAAGGCGATGGCATAGGCATCGGCGGCGATATCCGGCATTTCTTCGATTTCCGTGACCGGATAGCCAAGAATGCTGGAACCGGCCCCGCCATCGGTCGGGGCCCAGATATAGCTGCCCGTGCCATCCTTCAATTTGCGCAAGCTGGACAGCGTTTTGCGGTTCATCACGAAGCGACCGTTTTGGCGAAACTGCGCCTTCGGGGCGTAGGTCAGATCGATCAGGCGATCGACAGGATTGGCCGCCGCGAAGGCCCCGGCCGCCCCCGAGGCGATGTAACCGATCGAGCCCCAGGCCTGGCTGGCATCGGGCACATTGGAATAGGCCAGCAGGCCCTTGGGCTTGTTCACGCCATCGCCGGTCAAAAACGCCGTGCGCTCCTGCGCGGCGAAGGCCTCTTCGACTTCGGCCGCGATCCATTCCTCGATATTGACGAAGGCATCATCGAGCAGGGTTTGGGTGGCGGCCAGATTGGCGAACAATTCGGCCGTTGGGAAATCCAGCATGGCCAGGCTGGGCGTGGCCGTCTGGGCTCTTGCCCCGGTTTCCGTCACCCAGCCCGTCCCGGCGGCGGTGGTGCTGATCGGCTTTTTGAAAACATTGGCACCGGTGGTGCGCACGCTGGCGATGGCACGCAAGGGCGAGGCGGCCTTGAGGCGCATCTCGATCATGCGATCCAGTTCCGGCGGGGCGACAAAGCCGCCATCCGAGCCGATGCCCACGGACAAGGATTTGCCCTCCAGGCGCTGCAGGCCGCTTTCATCGCCGCGGCGCAGATAGGCGGACCAAACCGATTTGTGTTCGGATGGCGCTTGGGCTTCGGCGGCCAAAACCGGGCGGCGCTGTTGCAGGGCCACGCGCTCGATCGCCGATTTCTGTTCTTGCATGGCGCGCTCGATGCGATCGATCTTTTCCTCGATCAGGGGATCGAGGCTGCCGGCCTCGATCGCCGCCAGGCGCTGATCATTGGCCTCCTTGAAGGCTTCAAAGGCACGCGCCATCGTTTCCGCGCCTTGGGCCGGCGCGGCCATTTTGGTTTCTTTTTTCACTGGATGCTCCGTCAAACTGGGGCGGGGATCGCCCGGATAAGCCGCGCCTGCGGCAACATGGGCGTATCGACGAGCGATACCTCCCAAAGATGGATGGCGAGGAGATCGCGCCCGCCATCGGGGCGTGCGCGCCAGTCGGTCAGGGTGAAGCCGATGGAAAGCCCATCCAGCCCGCGCGCCAGGGCCAGGCGCGCCTGGCCAGCGCCGCGCCGATCGGCGCGCACTTCGCCGCGCACGAACAGGCCGCGCGCATCCTCAAAAACTTCCGTCCAGATGCCGGCCGGGCGCTGCGGATCGTGATCCAGCAGCATAGGCAAGGCCCCGCGCCCCAACAAACCTCGGCGAAAGGCCCCGGCAAACACCACATCGCCCATGGAATCTTGGATGCCGAACAACGAGGCGTAGCCAGACACCCGCGCCCGCACGATGCCGGATGGATCAAGGCTTGGCATCGAGGCGCCTTTCGATGCGTTCCAGGCTGGCGCGCGCATCAGCCAATTGCGCTTCCATGGCGGCCATGCGCTCGGCCAATGTCTGTTCGCCCGCCAGGCGGGCCTCGACCATTTGCAGCCGGGCTGCGGCATGGCCGGTCCAAGTGAAAGCGGCGGCCGTTTCCAGGGCCAACGCCAAGATCAAGGCCCAGCCGATTTTGGGATCGAAGCTCATGGCGAAATCTCCAGCCCGGCCATCAGCCGTTTTTCTTCCGCGCTGAGGAAATCGGCTTGGGTGAGGCGCGTCCAAAGCGCCTCGCGCTCCACGGCCAGGCCCGGGGTGGCGTCCAGATCCAGCGTGACGCGGGCCGGCCCCGCCGAGGGCCAGGCCTCTCCCAGCCAGTTTTCCAGCGCCCGCGCCGTTTTCACCGCCAGCGGCAAAGCGGTTTGGCGCAGCAAGGCCAGATTGGCCTCTTTGTAATTGGCATAGGTGTTGTCGCCGGGAATGCCGAGCAGCATGGGCGGCACGCCAAAGGCCAAGGCGATCTCGCGCGCGGCGGCATGGCGCGCCTCGATGAAATCCATGTCCGTGGGGCTGAGGCTCATCGGCTTCCAATCGAGCCCGCCTTCCAGCAAAAGCGGGCGCCCGGCATGAGCGGCCCCGGAATGGACCCCTTCCAATTCGGCCTTCAGGCGCTCGAACTGCTCCAGGCTCAAGCGCTCGGCACCATTGGAGCCGGAATAGACCAACGCGCCGGAGGGGCGGGCCGAATTGTCGATCAAGGCCTTGTTCCAAGCGGCCCCGGCATTGTGGATATCGATGGCAAAAGCCGCCGCCTGCATGGGTGACTGGCCATACCAATCATCGGCCGGATGGAACAATTTCAGATGCAGAATCGGCGCGCGCTGGGTGATGGGATCGCGCTCGAAGCGGGTGACATTGCTGCCGGCGCGATGCTCCCAGCCGATGGGCCAGCCGCGCGGCCCGGCAATCACCTGCATGCGATCGGGGCGCAGGACATACAACTCCCGCGGGGGGGAATCCTCGAAGCTGACGGCCTCCAGATAGGCATTCCCCGAAACCTGCAAATGTCCATAGAAGGCCTCGATCAATTCGAGCTGCGTCTGTTCCGGGTTGGGCTTGTTCAGCAGCAGCGCCAACGGATGATCCGATGGCGTGATGCGCAGCGGGGCCGCCGCCGCCGCCTCCGAGATCAACCGCACGCAGCGATAAACCACGGCATTGAGGCCATAGCCCTCGCGGGCGAAGGCGGCGCTATCGCGCAGCGGCCAGCTGGGCTGGCCAAGGCCATGCCAGGCCAAAACGCGCCCATCGCTTTTGGCCTCCACACGGGGGCGCTGTCTGAACCAAGCAAACATTGCTCATCCTTTTTACAAAGTCCGAATGCGTGGGTTGGCGCCAGCGCCCAGCAGCAAATCGCTGAGCGCCCAGACCAAGGCATCGAGCCGATCCGGGCTGGCGGCAAAATCGGGCGCGCCAAAGGCGCACATCTCATCTTCCAAGGCGGGCAGGCTGCCCAGATGCAGCACGCGGCCCTGGGCATAGAGCGCCTGGATCGGGGCGGCGCGATCCCGCTTGCTGACCTTCGCATGCACCAAGCGGATGGGGATGGCCGCGCCGCTGGCCTGCAGCACGCTGCGCACCAATTCGCCGCCCTGGTTGGCCTCCGCCACGATCGCGCCGGCCCCCAAGCGCTGGGCCAATTGCACCGCGCGCAGTGCCCATTGTTCGGGCCGCAGCCCCTGTACACTGGCATCGACCAGAACGATCGCCTTGCGCTGGCCGGCCTCGGTGAAGGCACCAGCCGCCACGATGCCGCACGCATCGGCGCTTGGCCCCACCGAAACCGGCGGATCGAGGCCGATAACGATGCGCTCCAGCCTGGGAGCCTGGCTGATCTGGATGGCTTCCAGCTCGGCGCGCTGCCAAAGCGCACCGGCGGGATCTTCCACCAATTCGCCGTCCAATTCCTGCCGCCCAAACGCGGCCCCACCCCAGCGCGCCTGCGCCTGCGCCACGAAGCCCGGGGCCAGATGCACCAGATTGCGGCGCATGGCGGCCTGGGTGATGCGGGCCCCCGGCTCGGCGAGCAGGGATTTCAACGCCTTGATCGGGCGCGGCGTCGTGGTCACCATCAGCTTGGGGGCATCACCAAGGCGCAAGCCAAGCCGCAGCATGGCCAGCGCCTCAGGGTAAGACCAGGCGGCGAATTCATCGGCCCAGGCCGTATCAAATTGCGGGCCGCGCAGCCGGTCCGGCTGTTCGGCGGAAAACGCATAACCGATCGCCCCATTGGGCCAAACGAGGCGCGCCCGGCCGGCTTCGAATTGCACGCCGCTGATGCGGGCCAGGCCCGAGGGCCCCTCCACCATGACTTCGCGCACATCGCGATGCGTGGCCCCAAGCAGCGCGATTCGTTGGCCCGCGCCCTGCTCGACACGTTGGCGCACCCATTCGGCCCCGGCCCGGGTTTTGCCCGCCCCCCGCCCGCCCAGAAACACCCAAAGGTTCCAGGGTTCGGCGGGGGGCAATTGTTCGATGCGCGCGTGCAGCTGCCAGCTAGCCATCAGCTTGGCCACCTTCGGCGCTGTCAGCACTTCCAGCGCGCGGCGATCTTGGGGAGACGCATCAGGGCCACCGCCTGCTTTTCTGGGCATGCCCAAACCTAAAGCCGCCAATGTCCCAGTCGGAAAAATGATGCGCCAGATGCGTTGCGCGTTGACCTTTGCCCGCGCAAACTGGCCTATAGCGTCGGTGCCATCCCGCGCTTCGCGGGCGGCGCGCGAAGCCAAAGAGCATCAAACTTGCTGCAAAAGATCGCCAACTTCGCCGTCATTGCCTTGGCCTGGCTGCGCCAACGCGCGCTGCATGCCTGGCATGTTTTGCGCGCGCTGGCCGCCGAGCGCAGCCACAAAACCCTGCGCGCAGCCGCCTTGCTAGGCGCGGGGATCGGGGCCGTGTGCGTATTGGCCTTTGCGGCCAGCATCTTCATTGGCCTGCCCGGCGTTTCCGATGCCGAATCGCTTTGGGGACTCAATCGCCAGCGCGGCGTGACGTTTGTGGATGCATCGGGCACGGTGATCGGCGTGCGAGGCCCTTCCTATGGTCGACGCGTGACCCTCAAAGATTTGCCCAATTTCGTGCCCGCCGCGTTTTTGGCCATCGAAGACCAGCGCTTTTACCGCCATGACGGCGTCGATGAACAGGCTTTGGCGCGGGCCACAATGGTCAATATCACCTCGGGCAGCACGGTTCAGGGCGGGTCCACGATCACCCAGCAATTGGTCAAGAACCTGTTCTTGACGCCCGATCGCACCCTGCGCCGAAAGCTCCAGGAAATCATCCTGGCCCGCCGGGTCGAGCGCAAGCTCAAGAAAAATGAGATCCTCGAACTCTATCTCAACCGCGTTTATCTGGGGGAGCAGGCCTTCGGCGTCGATGCGGCCGCGCGGCGCTATTTCGGCAAGCCCGCCACACAGCTCAAGCTGGAAGAGGCCGCCATGCTGGCTGGCCTGCCCAAGGCCCCCTCCAATTACGCCCCCACCCAAAACTTTGACAAGGCCAAGGCGCGCCAATTGCTGGTGCTGCGCACCATGCGCGAAGGCCGGGTAATCACCCGCCAGGAAAGCGATGCCGCCGCCGCCGCCGCCCTTCAGGTGCAAAAGCGCCGGCGCGAAGAGGCCGGCCTCGGCTATGTATTTGATGCGGCCATGGAAGAAGCCAGAGCGCGGGGCGGGGATTTGCCCGCCGATCTCATGGTTCAGGTGACGATCGATCGCGCCGCCCAGCGCGCCGCCGCCAATGCGGTCGCCGCGCAATTGGGAACGCGGGCGCGGGCCAAAAACCCCCTGCAGGCGGCTTTGGTGTCCATGGATGAAACAGGGGCCATCCGCGCGTTGATCGGCGGGGCCGATTACCAGGCCAGCAAGTTCAACAGAGCCACCCAGGCCAAACGCCAGCCCGGCTCCTCGTTCAAGCTGTTCGTGTTTGCCGCGGCCTTGGAAGCGGGATTTTCCGGCGAAACGGTGCGCTTTGACGCGCCGATCGAAATCCGCGGCTGGAGCCCGGGCAATTATCACCAAACCTATGAAGGGGCCGTCACGCTCAACACCGCCTTTGCCAAATCCCTCAATACGGTGGCGGCCCAGATCGCCGAGGAAATCGGCCAGGATCGTGTCGTGGCCTTTGCCCACCGATTGGGCTTGCACTCCAAAATGTTGCCGGTTCCGGCCATCGCCTTGGGCGTCACCGAGGCCACCCCCGTGGAGATGACGCAGGCCTATTCCGTGTTCATGCGCGAGGGCCAACGCCAGCCGGCCTTCCTGGTTCAGCGTCTCACCGATTCCCGCGGCATGCTGGCCTATGAGCACGCCGCGGAGGCCCCGGTGCGCATCGTCGATTCCGGCGTCGCACTGGCCATGAATTCCATGATGCTGCGGGTGGTGCAATCGGGCACGGGCACGCGCGCGCGGCTTTCCGGGCGCGAAGCGGCGGGCAAGACCGGCACCAGCCAGGAATACCGCGATGCCTGGTTCATCGGCTTTTCTAGCGATCTCACCACCGGGGTGTGGGTAGGGCACGATGATTTCAGGCCCACCGCCAAAATCACCGGCGGCACCATTCCGGCGGCGATCTGGGCACAATTCATGACCGATGCGCTGCGCGGGCACCCCAACGGGCCAATCCCGCGCGCGGAAAGCTCCATTTCCGATGATCGCGATGTCGAGGAGGCCGTGTTCCAGGCGGCCCTGGCCAAGGCCACGCGGGGCGATCGGACATGAGCCGTTCGCCAAATGCGGCGCTTTGGCCATCCAGCCTGCGGCGGCCTTGATCCATGGCAGGGGCGATTCTGATCCAGCTGAAGGATGTCCGGCTGACCTTGGGCGGGGCCCCCCTCTTCGCGGGGGTGGATCTTTCCATCGCCAATGGCGATCGCGCCTGCTTGGTCGGGGCCAATGGCACCGGCAAATCCACCCTGCTGCGCCTGCTGACCGGGGCCATCACCGCCGATTCGGGGGAACGCGCCGTGCAGCAAGGCGTGCGTATTGCCGCGGTGGCACAAGAACCCGATCTGACCGGCTTTGCCGATTTGCGGGCCTTCGCGGCCGCGCCCTTCGGCCGAACCGAGGCTGCGCCCGATTACCGCGCCGAGGCGGAATTGCACGCGCTGCACCTCGATCCCGATCGCCCGCCCGCGGGGCTTTCCGGTGGGGAAATTCGCCGCGCCTCGATCGCGCGCGCGCTGGCCAGTGACCCCGATCTCCTGTTGCTGGACGAGCCGACCAACCATCTCGATATCGCCGCCATCGAGGCGCTGGAGCAGCGCTTGCTGGCCTGGCGCGGCGGGCTGCTTGTCATCAGCCACGATCGTCGCTTTTTAGAAACTGTTTCCACCTCCTGCTTTTGGCTGCGCCAGGGCCGCCTGTTGCAGCATTCGAAGGGATTTTCCGCATTCGAGGCCTGGGCCGAGGCCGTCGAACTCGAAGAGGCGCGCACGCTATCGCGCCTGCAAACCCAGTTGAAAGAGGAAGAACGCTGGCTGGCCAGGGGGGTCACCGCCCGGCGCTCACGCAATGAAGGGCGCAGGCGCAAGCTGATGGCCATGCGCGCCGAGCAAACAGAGCGCGCGCAGGCGGCAAGATCGGCCAAAGCCGATATCCAAGCGGAAAGCTCGGGTGAATCGGGCCGCCTGGCCATCGAGGCCAAAGGCCTCGTCAAAAGCTGGCCCGGCCAGGGCAAGCTGGTGGATGGGCTGTCTTTTCGCATCATGCGCGGGGATAGGGTGGGCGTGATCGGGCCAAACGGCTCGGGCAAAACCACGCTTTTGGATCTGTTGCTGCGGCGCGAGGCCCCCGATGCCGGCAGCGTGCGCCACGGCCCCAATCTGGAAATCGCCTATTCCGATCAGCGCCGCGCATTGCTCGATCCCGATCGCACCATCTGGGAAACGCTTGCCCCCAATGGCGGCGATAGCGCCATGGTGCGCGGCTTTCCGCGCCATGTGGCCGCCTATGCCAAGGATTTCCTGTTTACGCCTGCCCAGTTGCGCCAACCCGTGCGGGCGCTTTCCGGCGGAGAGCGCAACCGGCTGGCCCTGGCGGTGATCTTGGCCCAGGCCTGCAATTTCCTGGTGCTGGACGAGCCGACCAACGATCTCGACATGGAAACCCTGGACGTGTTGGAAGAAGCCTTAATGGCTTTTGACGGCACGCTCGTGCTGGTCAGCCATGATCGGGCCTTCCTCGATGCGGTGACCACCAAGATGATCGGGGCCATCGGGCATGGTAAATGGGCGCAAACGCCAGGCGGTTATGGCGATTTCGTGCGCGAGCACGCACTGCCCCGGCGCGCCAGCCCCGCCAGCCCGGCCGCCAAGCCGCCCCCCGCCTCCTCCGCGCCGGCCAAAGCGCACGGGCGCAAACTCAGCTTCAAGATCGAGCACCGCGCCCAGGAGCTGGAACGCCTCCTGCCCAAGGCTGAGGCCGAAATCCGGGCCGCCGAGGCGCGCCTCGCCGATCCGCAGCTCTTTGCCAAAGACAGCGCCGCCTTCACCAAATTGGCGGCCCAGCTCGAGATGCTGCGTGCCGAAAAAGATCGCCTGGAGACCGAATGGCTCGAAATCGCGGAACAACGCGATGCCATCGCAGGTTGCTGAACGGCCGCGCACACCACAAGGCAAGTGATTTTTCTTCAACAGCTCCGTAAGCCAACGCTTCGTTTACGCTCCATGTGGATACTCCCCGCCAATATTGGGAAGATCGCATGCCGCAATCCAATTTACGCTTCAGCAAGCTCCTGCAGCTGGCAGGCGAATCCTCCAGCGAAAAACGTCGCGAATTGCTGCGCGATGTCACAGATCTGTTTTTCGCCACCGCCGAGTCGCGAACCGATCGCGAAGCCGAACTCTTTGATGACATTCTGTGCTCGATCGCGCAGGAAATGCCCCCCGAAGCGCTGGTTTCGCTGTCCAAGCGCTTCGCGACCGCCACGCAGGCCCCGCCCGAATTGGTCAAGCGCCTGGCGCAAAGCGAAATCGCGGTAGCCGAGCCCCTGCTCAAACGCTCGCGCCAGCTTTCCGACGAAGATCTGATCAGCATCGTTCTGGCCCGCAGCTAGGAGCATATTCGCGCCGTGGCGGAGCGCGCGCGCATCAGCAGCCAGGTTTCCGATGCCATCGTGCAGCGCGGCGATGATAAAACCCTGGGCGTTTTGGTGGCCAATGAAGGGGCGCGTCTTTCGCGCTCGGCGCTGGAAACGGTAGTGGACCGCGCCCGCGAGAACCCGGCATTGCAAGAGGGCGTCGTCAATCGGCGCGACATGCCGCTAGATCTGCTCAATGAATTGTATTTCGATGTGCAGCAGCGGCTGCGCGATGCCATTCTGGAGCGCAATGGCGCCGTCGATCCCGCCGAGCTGGACGCTGCCTTGACCCGCGCCCGCGGGCGCCTGCGCAAAGCTGCCGAAGCCGTTTCCGAGGATTTACGCAAAGCCGAGCGCGAAGTCCGTAATCTCAGCGCCGCGGGGCGGCTCGATGGCAAGACCCTGCTGGCCTATCACCGCGCCGAAAAGCCGCACCATTTCCTGGTCGGCCTCGCGGAGATGACCGGCCTCGATTACGAGACGGCCCGCGCGGTGCTGCGCAAGCGCGATCTGGATGCGCTGGCCATGATCTGCCGTGCCGCCGAGATGGAACGCCCCCTCTTCGTGACCTTGGCCGTGCTGTGCGAAGGCGGCGATGATGGCATGCGCCGCGCCGAGGAATTCGGTAAATTGTACGCCGCGGTGCCGATCGAAGCCGCCCAGCGCGCCATGCGCTTTTACCGCGTGCGCAAAACCACCGAAAGCCGCGCGGCCTAAGACCGTATCGAGCCGTGATAGGAAAACACGCTCACGCCAGCGTGAGTGATGCCGGCAGCTCTGGCACCTTGATCTCTCCTGCCGCACGCCCGAAATGAATCCCATTCTGTGAGGTCTCCCCCCGAT
The DNA here is from genome assembly GCA_964484435.1 of uncultured Caulobacteraceae bacterium. Classification (GTDB taxonomy): domain Bacteria; phylum Pseudomonadota; class Alphaproteobacteria; order Caulobacterales; family Aquidulcibacteraceae. The sequence continues at coordinate 1,569 of CAZAGL010000058.1, read as the reverse complement.
GCGCACTTTGATGTTGGCCGCCTTGAGCCTGATCGGCTTTCCCTTGTCCGCGCAGGCGGCACCCTTGGCGCGCCCGCCGATCGTTTTGGAGTTGTTCACCAGCCAGGGCTGTTCATCCTGCCCGCCGGCGGACGCGCTCTTGCAGCGCCTGGCCGGAGAAGGCGGGGTGCTGGTGCTATCGCGGCCCGTCACCTATTGGGATGATCTGGGCTGGAAGGATACCTTGGCGCTGCCGGAAAACACTTCCAAGCAGCGGGCCTATCAAGCCAATCTGGGTGGGCGGCCGGGGGTTTATACCCCGCAATTGGTCATCGATGGGCGCTGGGGCGGCGTGGGCAGCGATGAGCGCGCCATCCGCAGCGCCATGCGTGCCGCGCAGGCCAAGCCGCCGCTGGCCAATATCCAGGCCGCGCGCCTGCCGGGTGGCAAGCTCTCCGTGACCGTTGCGGGCGGGGCTGGTGCCGATGTGGTGCTCATCGGCTATGCGCCTTCGGCCGAAGTGGCCATCGGGCGGGGCGAAAATGGCGGCACGCGCGTGGTTTACACCAATGTCGTGCGCGGCGAGGCGCGCCTCGGCAAGGCCGCGGCCGAGGCCAAAACCTTTGAGGCGGATCTGGCCAGGCTCAGCGCCAAGGGGGCAACGCGCTTTGCCATCCTGGTGCAACAGGGGGTCGCCGGGGCAATCCTGGGCGCGGCCGATCTGGGCTGATCCGCGCTGGGTGCATGGCATCAGCGTGCAATCAAAGCAGCGATCTTCTATGATTTTTTCCGCGCGCGATGCGCAGCGGGAGCAAACACATGGAAAAGGATCGGCTGGCGGCTTTCAGTGATGGCGTTATCGCCATCATCATCACCATCATGGTGCTGGAATTGCATCCGCCGCACGATTCCAGCCTGGCGGCTTTGCTTGCTTTGTGGCCGACCTTTCTCAGCTATGCGCTGAGCTTCATCTATGTGGCCATTTATTGGAACAACCACCATCACATGCTGCACACGGTGGAGCGGGTCAGTGGGGCCATCTTGTGGGCCAACATGCATTTGCTGTTTTGGCTCTCGCTCGTGCCCTTCACCACCTCTTGGCTCAATGAAACCGATGGCGGGCCCTGGCCGGCCGCCCTTTATGGATGTTCGTTGCTGGCACCCGCCCTGGCCTATTACCTGTTGCAAAGCGTGATCGTGCGCGCCCACGGGCCGGATGCCATGTTGGCGCGGGCCATCGGCGCAGATTGGAAAGGCCGGCTTTCGCCCTTGGTCTATGTCGCGGGCATCGGGGCCTGCTTCTTCGATCCGCGCCTGGGCATCCTGGCCTATATGCTGGTGGCCCTGATCTGGCTGATCCCCGATCGGCGCATCGAGCGCGCCCTCAGCGGGGGCACGGCTCAGTATCCGGGGTCATGCCCCCTTTTGCCCGAATCGCGCGCAAACCTATCCGCCCGGGAAAAAGCGGGGCGATACTCAAAGTTGAAGCGGTTCTTATCCAAAAACCGCTAAACACTTTTCGGGAACCGCTTTGGCCATGTCCTGGATGCGCCGTTTCGCCGAGATCTTGCAATGCTCCGAGAGCCGTTT
>CAZAGL010000057.1:0-11480 GCA_964484435.1 uncultured Caulobacteraceae bacterium | reverse complement strand
ACCCATGTGCCGATCGGCGAGGATCAAAAGCAGCATCTGGAGCTTGCGCGCGACATCGCCCAGAAGTTCAACACGGATTTTGCCGCGCCCGGCTTTTTCCCGCTACCCGAGCCGCTGATCCAGGGCGCGGGCGCGCGCATCATGTCGTTGCGCGATGGCACCAAGAAGATGTCCAAATCCGATGCCTCGGACATGAGCCGTATCAATCTCACCGATGAGGCCGGTGCCATCGCCCAGAAATTCAAGAAGGCCACCACCGATGCCTTGCCCTTGCCCGAGAGCGAAGCGGGCCTGGCCGGGCGGCCCGAAGTGGAAAATCTCGTTTCCATCTATGCCGCCTTGGCCGATATCTCGCGCGATGCGGTGCTGGCGCAATGGGGCGGGCAGGGCTTTGGCGCGTTCAAGCCGGCTTTGGCCGACCTCGCCATCGAAAAGCTGACGCCCATCGCCGCGGAGCTGCGCCGCCTGATGGCCGATCCGGCCCATCTTGACGCGATTTTGCGCGATGGCGCAGAGCGCGCGCACGCCATCGCCGAAGAGGTGTTGCAGGAGGTGCGCGCGCTGATCGGCTTTTGGAAAGCCCCGCCAGCTTGACGAGAGTGTGACGCCGGCCTCAAGTTCGGCCCAAGGAGCCAAGGACGCCGCGCATGCAAGCAGATGGGCCCGATCTGGACATTGCCATTATCGGCTCGGGCTTTTCCGGAATCGGCATGGCCATCGCTTTGCTCAAGCATGGCTGGACCAATTTCGCGGTGCTGGAGCGCGCCGGCAGCCTCGGCGGTACATGGCGCGATAATGATTATCCCGGCTGCGCCTGCGATATCCCCTCCATTTTGTATTCCTATTCCTTCGAGCAATCGCCGCGCTGGAGCCGCATGTATCCCCGCCAGCCGGAGATTTTGAGCTATTTGATGCATTGCGCCGAAAAATATGGGGTGAACCCGTATTTCCGCTTTCGCCATGGCGTGCGGGCCATGCGCTTTGATGAAGCCAATGCATTCTGGCGCATCGAAACCGATCAGGGCGAAATCAAAGCCCGGGCCGTGGTTTCGGGCATGGGGGCGCTTTCCGAGCCGCTGATCCCCGCCATTTCCGGGCAAGAGCGCTTTGCCGGGCCGGCTTTTCATTCGGCGCACTGGGATCATGGCGTGGATCTGGCCGGAAAAACCGTGGCGGTGATCGGCACGGGGGCCAGTTCCATCCAATTCGTGCCGGAATTGGCCAAGATCGCCGGGCGCGTTCTGGTGTTCCAGCGCACCCCACCTTGGATCCTGCCCAAGGCCGATCGCCCGATGGGGCGAAGGGAGATGAAAATCTATGCGGCCGTGCCCCTAGTGCAGCGCGCGCACCGCGAGGCCCTGTTCTGGCTCAATGAATCGCGTGCCTTGGGCTTTGTCGTTGATCCCAAAATCATGATGCGGGCGCAAAGGCTGGCTTTGCGCTTTATGCAGCGCGCTTTGCCCGATGCCGCTCTGCGCGCCAAATTGACACCCAATTATATCATGGGCTGCAAGCGGATTTTGATCTCCAACGATTATTATCCGGCAATGATGCAACCCCATGTGGACTTGATCACCGAGGGCATCGCCGAAATCGGAAGCCAGAAAATCGTCACGCAGGCCGGCCGGCGCGTGGCCGCCGATGCGATCATTTACGGCACCGGCTTCAAAACACTGGAGCCATTATCCTGCGAAGTGTATGGGCGCTTTGGGCGCTCCTTGCGCCAAGAATGGCAAATGCACGGGGCGCAGGCCCATTTGGGCCTCAGCAGCGAAGGGTTTCCCAATCTGTTCTTCCTCATGGGGCCCAATACCGGGCTTGGCCACAATTCGATGGTGGCCATGATCGAGGCGCAGATCGGCTATGCCATGCAGGGCCTGGCGCGGATGCGGGCCAAGGGCTTGGCCAGTTTGGAGGTGCGCGCCGAGGCCCAGCAGCAATCCAACGCGCATCTGCAATCGCGCATCGCCAAGACCGTCTGGCAAAGCGGGTGCCGCTCTTGGTATGTGCGCGAGGATGGGCGCAATGCCACGCTCTGGCCGGGATTCGTGTTTCAATACCAAAATCGCGTGCGCCGTTTCGAGGCCACCGATTTTCAGGAACATCCCTTGTTGGATACGCGATCATGATCGAATGGCGGCTCAAGCGCGTTTATGCCCCGCCGATGCCGGAAGATGGCCTGCGCGTGCTGGTCGATCGGCTCTGGCCGCGCGGCCTGACCAAGCCGAAGGCCAAGCTGGATTTGTGGCTCAAGGATCTGGCCCCGAGCGATGCCTGGCGCAAACGCCTGCATGCCGATCCCGGCCAATGGGAGGCCTTTCAAACGGGCTATGCCCAGGAACTGGAAGCTGAGCCGGCGGCCTCGGCATTGGCGCAGTTGCGGGCCGCGGCCAAGGAGGCGCGCCTCGTCAGCCTGCTGTTTGCTGCGCGCGAAGAGGCCCATAACAACGCCGTTGTCCTGCGGGACTGGCTGGTGCGGCAAGGCTGAGCGCGCATTGGCACTTCAACTGCGCAGGATCACAAAAATTTCTCTGGGCGTCATGAAAGTGAATCCTTGCTGGGCCACATGCTAGAATGTGTAGGGGCGGAAACATGCGACTTGTATCGCTTCTGTTTGGGGCTTTGGCGGCGATCGCGCTTGCGGCTGGGCTGGCAGCCCTGGTGGGCTTTCTGCTATGGTCGGGCCTGTTGCTCTGGTCCAAACCCGATGGGCAAAGCGGCAAGGCCGGCGAGCGCGGCAGCGGCGCGGGCTTCTCCGAGGTGTGCGATGCGGTGCTCGCCGGTTCCAACACCATCGGCGAGCGGCTGGCCCCGGCCTTGGTGCGCGATTACCTGGTCAGCTCTCAATTTTCCGTGAACGGCCCTTTTGTCGATCAACCCGGCGAGGTGCGCCTGATCGGTGAAAAGGACAAACTGCGCTGCACGGTGCGCATCCGCGCGCACGGCTCTGGCCAATCCTTCAAGGAATTGATCGCCAATAGCGCATCGATCGGCATGTCATCGCGCCCCATCAACGCGGCGGAAATCGCGGCCTTGCGTGCGGCCAAGGCCGGGGATTTCGCTGCTGAAGCTGCCTTGGCCGAGCATGTCATCGCACTGGACGGCATCGCCATCATCACCCACCCAAACAATCCGATCAATTCCATGGCGCTGGCCGATGTCAAACGGGTGTTTCTGGGGCAAGCCCGCGATTGGGGCCAGTTTGGCGGCCAAGGCCCTATCCAGCTTTATGCCCGTGATGATGTCAGCGGCACCTTTCAATTCTTTTTCGAACATGTGCTCGGCGCGGATTCAGCCTGGGATGAGAGCAAAGCGCAGGTGCAGCGCTATGAATCGAGTTCTCATCTCGTGGAAAGCGTTGGCAATGATCCCAATGCCATCGGCTTTGTGGGGGTGGCGTATCTGACCGATGCGGTCAAACGCCTGTCCATCTCGTCTGGTGGCCCCGCTTTCGCGCCGAGTGATGAGAATGTGCGCGCCGAAAGCTATCCCATTTCGCGGCGGCTGTTCGTTTATGTGCGGCCGCAAACGCTGCGGGCCGATCGCTTCGTGGCGGGCTTGATCGGCTATATGAAAAGCCCGGCGGCTTTCGCGCGCGTCGAGGAATTGGGCTATGTTTCGCTGCGCCCGCTGGCCCCGCGCGCAGATGCCAGCCAGGATGTAACCTGCGAAGAGGGCAGCGCCGAGGCTTTGGTGTTTCTGGCCGCCACGGCCGGTGCCAAGCGCATGGCGAGTGTTTTCCGCTTCGTACCCAATTCCAACACCTTGGATAGCCTGGCTCGGGACGATTTGCAGCGGGCGTTGGTGCCGCTGAAAATCGCCTTGGCCCAGGGCGCACAAGTGCGCCTGATCGGTCACTCCGATGGGCAGGGCGATGCGGAGATCAATCGCCGCCTTGCGCGCGAGCGCGCCGAGGCGGTGCGCGCCGAATTGGAATCGCGCGGCGTTTTTGGGCTCCAGGTGGATAGCGCCGGCGAAAAATGCCCCTTGGCCGAAAACGTGAGTGAAGCGGGCCGGCAAAGCAATCGGCGCGTCGAGGTGTGGATCACCCAGCCCGTTTGATCAGATCGCCTGGCCGGCGAAAACGGGCATGGCCTCTTGTTCTACCCGGCCGCGTTCGCTGGTTTGCGCCTCGGCGCGCAGCCAGTCGATAAAGCTTTGCTGGGCAAGCGTGAACACGCGCCCTTGGGGCCAGACCAGATGATAGCCGAAGGCCAAGGGGGCCGCCCCATCCCCGAACGGGGCGATGAGGCGCCCGGCCCGCAGATCGGCCTCGGCCAAGGCGCGCTTGGCCAAAGCCACGCCGCGCCCGGCCACGGCCGATTCGATGACCAAGCTGGCCTGATTGAAGCGCGGCCCGCGCGAGGCATCTACTTCCGCCGCCCCATGGGCCTTCAGCCACATGGCCCAATCGGGGGCTCCGTCATGGGCACCAAAGCTGGAATCGTGCAGCAAGGTGTGATGAGCCAAATCGCCCGGCCGCCGAATGGGGGCGGCCTCGAGCAAAGCCGGGGCGCAGACGGGCAATTCCGTCTCCTCCAACAGGCGCGTGCACGACAAAGCGGGATAGACCCCCGCCCCATAGCGGATGGCCAGATCCACATCCGCGCTGGTGAAATCAATGAGGGTATTATCGGCCGAGACCCACACATCCACCTCAAGGTGCGCGAGGCTGAAGCGCTCCAGGCGCGGCACCAGCCATTTCGCCGCAAACGAGGGCGGGGCCGAAACCGTCACCCGGCAGCGGCGCTGCGGCTGGCGCATGGCCCGTGTGGCCTCGGCCAGCTTTTCGAATGCGAGGCGCAAAACTGGCAAGGCGGCGGCGCCGGCCTCGGTCAGCGTGACACCGCGCCCCTCGCGCTGGAACAAGGGCGTGCCCACATGCTGTTCCAGCAGCCGGATTTGCTGGCTGATGGCCCCGGGGGTGACGAACAATTCCTGGGCGGCCTGACGGAAGTTCAGCCGGCGGGCGGCGGCCTCGAAGGCACGCAGAGCGGAGAGTGGGGGTAGACGATCTGTCATCGCGGGGCCATGTGATACATTAGCGCAATTAAGCGCATCGCGCAGCGCTTCTCAATTGCAGCGCGCCCCGCTTCATGCTTTTTGCGCCCGCGAACTGTGCAAAAGTGGAAAATATGGCTGATCAATCCAATACCCCTCCTGGCCCGCGGCGAATGGCTTCCGCGCCGGCAGGGGGGCAATATGAAACCGATGCGATCATTTTGGGGGCGGGGCCGGTTGGCCTGTTCGCCGTGTTCGAGCTGGGGCTTTTGGATATCAAGGCGCATCTCGTGGATGTGCTGGATCGCCCCGGCGGCCAATGTGCCGAATTGTATCCCGAAAAGCCGATCTATGACATTCCGGCCTATCCGATCATTTCGGGCCAGGAATTGACCGATCGCCTGATCGAGCAGATCTTGCCCTTCTCGCCGACCTTTCATCTCAACCAGATGGCCATTGCCCTGCAAAAAGAGGCCGACGGCAAATGGGCGCTGACGACGGAATTGGGCTCGGTGATCCGGGCACCTGTGGTGATCATCGCGGCGGGCGGGGGCTCTTTCCAGCCGAAAAAGCCGCCTTTGCCGGGCATCGACGCCTTCGAGGAGACCAGCGTGTTTTACGCGGTGCGCCAGATGGAGCGCTTTCGCGGGCTCGATCTGGTCATTGCCGGTGGCGGCGATAGCGCCCTGGATTGGACCTTGGCCTTGCAGCCTTTGGCCAACAGCCTGACTTTGGTGCACCGGCGCGATGATTTCCGGGCCGCGCCCCATTCGGTCGCGCAAATGCGGGCCATGGTGGCCGATGGCCGCGTCAAGCTGGAGATTGCCGATCTCAAAGGCCTGGAGGGCCATGCGCCGAACCTGGCGGGGATCCGCGTCGCCAACAAGGAAAAGGGCGAGTTCACCCTGGCGGCCAACACCTTGCTGGCCTTTTATGGCTTGACCATGAAGCTTGGCCCGGTTGCCGAGTTCGGCCTCAATCTCCACGAAAACCTGATCCCGGTCGATACCGAGAAATTCGAAACCTCAACCCCCTCCATCTTCGCGATCGGCGATATCAATTGGTATCCGGGCAAGCTCAAATTGATCCTTTCGGGCTTCCACGAGGCGGCTTTGATGTCCCAGGCGGCATTCAAAATCGTCTATCCCGAGCGCAAGCTGCGCTTCCAATACACCACCAGTTCCAGCGATTTGCAGCGCAAATTGGGGGTAAATTGACAAGGAAATTGTTTAGCTGAGGTAATCAGTTCGCCACGCAATTTCGCTTGCCGCTTGAGATCAAGGCGGGCAGACTGGCGCGATGGAAGCCCTTCCCATCTCCTGGCCCTTGGCGGGGCGGACGATCGCTTTGATCGGCGATGGCCCCTTGGCGGTGCGCAAGCGCGCGCTGTTGGCGGGCAGCCCGGCGCGGCTGTTGGAGTTTGCGCACATTCCCCCGCCCGAAGCACTGGAAGAGGCGGATCTGGTGATCGTTGCCTTCGCGGATGCTTCCTTGGCGAAGGCCGGCGCGCAGGCGGCGCGCGCGGCCGGCAAGCTGGTGAATGTTGTCGATCAACCCGATCTGTCGGATTTCCATGTCCCGGCCATTATCGATCGCGGCGGCATCAGCATCGGCGTGGGCAGCGCCGGCATCGCCCCCACTTTGGCGCGCGATGTGCGCGCCGCGATCGAGGCTGCCATCCCGCCATCCACCGCTTTGGTCTATGAATTGGCGCGGCGCGTGCGGGCGCAGGTGCGCGCGGCTGCGCCCGATCTGGCGGCGCGGCGCGCCCTGTGGGAGCGCATCCTGCGCGGCCCTCCCGGCGAATGTGCACGTGCCGGCGATCTGCATCAGGCCATGGCGCTGGCGCAAGGCATGATGGCGGGGCCATCGGTGGCGCAAGGGCTTGTCTGGCTCGTGGGCGCGGGGCCGGGCGATCCCGAGCTGCTGACGCTCAAGGCGCTGCGCTGCCTGCAAGATTGCGACGTGATCGTTTATGATCGGCTGGTCGATCCGCGCATTTTGGATTTGGCCCGGCGCGATGCGGCGCGCGTCTGCGTGGGCAAGGCCCATGGCGCGCCATCCGTCAGCCAGGCGGACATCCATGCCATCCTGATCGATGCGGCACGCGCCGGCCAGCGCGTGGCCAGGCTGAAGGGGGGCGATCCCTTTATTTTCGGGCGCGGCGGCGAAGAATTGGCGGCGCTCAAGGCCGCCGGCATTCCCGTTCATGTGGTGCCGGGCATTACCGCGGCTTCTGGCTGCGCGGCCAGCGTGGGCGCGGCCCTCACCCACCGCGATTATGCCGATGCCGTGACGCTGATCAGCGCCAAGGGGCGCGACGGGCGCTTGCCGCTTGGAGGGCGCGCCCTTGCGGATCCGCGCCAAACCCTGGTGATCTACATGGGCGGCACCGCCATTGAATTGGTGAGCGCGCAATTGCAAGATGCGGGCCTCGCCGCTTCGGTGCCGGTTTTGTTGATCGAGAACGGCACGCGCCCGCACCAGCTCATGCTGCGCTGTGCGCTGGGCGAACTGGCTGGTTTGGCCAAGGCCATGCCCTTGGCCGGCCCGCGCCTGCTGATCATCGGTGAGGCGGCGCGCGCCGCCGATGCCGCGCAGATCGAAAGCCTGATGGCCATGGCCGCCGATCGGGTCGCGGCATGAATATCATCACCGCCAATCGCCTGCTGGATGGCAAGGTCATTTACCGCACCCGCGAAGGCGGCTGGGTGGAGGAATTCACGCAGGCCACGCGCTTTTCCGCCCAGGAAAGTGCCGAGGCCCTGGAAGCGGCGCAAATTGACGTGACCCTGGTGGTCAAGCCCTATCTGGTGCCGCTGGAGGATGCCGATACCTTCGCCAAGCGCGAGCGCAACCGCGAAAGCATCCGCGCGGGCGGCCCCAGCATCCTGCGCAAGGTTTCGCCGGCCATGGAGAAGGGTGCATGAACAGGCTGACGATTTACGGGGATTTGCGCAGCGGCAATTGCCTCAAAGTGCTGTGGCTGGCCCGCGATCTCGATCTCGCCTTCGATTGGCGCGAGATCGACGTATTTTTGGGGCAAACCCGCACGCCGGATTTTTTGGCGATCAATCCGGCCGGCCAGGTTCCGGCTTTGGTCTTCGCCGATGGCCGCGTGCTGGCCCAATCCAATGCCATTTTGCTGCACCTTGCCGAGGCGCATGGCTCGCGCCTGCTGCCCAAGCACCCGGATTTGCGGGCCAAGGTCTATGAATGGCTGTTTTGGGAACAATACAGCCATGAGCCGAACATCGCCGTGGCCCGCGCCGATTTGCGCTGGCGCGGCAAGGAGCGCGTGGATCCCGAATTGGCCGCACGCGGGCGCCGGGCGCTGGCGCGGCTGGAAATGGCGCTCTATTCCAGCGATTATCTGGTGGGCGATTGCATCACCTTGGCGGATCTGGCGCTCATTGCCTACACGCGCGTGGCGCATGAGGGCGGCTTTGATCTCTCGGAATTTCCCAATATTTCCCATTGGATCGGCCGCGTGGAAAGTGAGCTGAAGCTGGAGCCGATCGAGGCAAGCTTTGCACCGCCCTTGCAGCCTTCATAGAAAGCGTTTGCATGTATCGCTATGACGAATTCGATAGCGCCATGGTGTGCGCGCGCGTGGCGGAGTTTTCAGACCAGGTGCAGCGCCGGCTGAGCGGGGCGCTCACGGAAGAAGAATTCAAGCCGCTGCGCCTGATGAACGGCCTGTATCTGCAATTGCACGCCTATATGCTGCGCGTGGCCATTCCCTATGGCCAGCTCAATGCGCGCCAGCTGGAACAATTGGCCCATATCGCGCGGGTGTTCGATCGCGGCTATGGCCATTTCACCACGCGCCAGAACATCCAATTCAATTGGCCGGCCCTTAAGGATGTGCCCCGCATTCTGGAGGCGCTGGCCGATGTCGAAATGCATTGCATCCAGACTTCCGGCAATTGCATCCGCAATGTCACCAGCGATCATTTCGCCGGGGCGGCCGCCGATGAAGTGGAGGATCCGCGCCCCTGGTGCGAATTGATCCGCCAATGGAGCAGTTTTCATCCCGAGTTTTCCTGGCTGCCGCGCAAATTCAAGATCGCGGTGACGGGGGCGAAAACCGATCGCGCCGCCATTCAGGTGCATGATATCGGCCTGCATTTGCGCGCGGGGGATGGCCAAGATGGCGGGCCGGTATTTGATGTCTATGTCGGCGGCGGGCAGGGGCGCACACCGCTTGTCGGCCCCTGCATCAAGCGCGGCTTGCCGGGGCAGGATCTGCTTGGCTATCTCGATGCGATCTTGCGAGTCTATAATCGCCATGGCCGGCGCGATAATCTTTACAAGGCGCGGATCAAAATCCTGGTGGCGGCTTTGGGCGCGCAAGAATTCGCCCGCCAGGTCGATGAAGATTATGCGGCAGGCGGAATGTTCGCTGATGTGCCGGCCCAAGAGATTGTCCGTATTGCTGCTTATTTTGCCCCGCCCGCCTTCGCCAAATTGCCAGCGCGCAGCGCCGCCTTCGAAGAAGCCAAAGCCCGCCATCCGGCTTTTGCCCGCTGGGCCCACACCAATGTCCATGCCCACAAAATGCCGGGCTATGCCATGGTCACCATCAGCCTGAAAGCACCAGGAATTGCCCCAGGCGATGCCAGCGCCGATCAGATGGAGGCCGTCGCGGCTTTGGCCCGCGCCTTTGCCTTCGATGATATCCGCGTGACGCATGAGCAAAATCTGGTTCTGGCCCATGTCGCGCAGGGGGATTTGTTCGCGGTTTGGGAAGGCCTGTTCGCGGCGGGCTTGGCCATTCCCAATCACGGCCTGATCAGCGATATCATCGCCTGCCCGGGCCTGGATTATTGCGATCTGGCCAATGCGCGGGCCATTCCCTTGGCCTTGGCCATCGCCGAGCGCTTCGAAGATCTCGATGCGCAAGCCCATATCGGCGAACTGAAGATCAAGATTTCCGGCTGCATCAATGCTTGCGGCCATCACCATGTCGGCCATATCGGCGTTCTGGGCGTGGATAAGCAGGGCGAGGAGTTTTACCAAATCCTGCTGGGCGGGCGCGCCGATGAACGCGCGCGCCTGGCCAAGATCAGTGGCAAGGGCCTTTCGGGCGAACAGGTTCCCGATGCCATCGAGCGGGTGGTGGAACGCTATCTTGCCCTGCGCACCTTCGAGACGGAGCGCTTTATCGATGTCTTCGAGCGGCTGGGCTCGGCGCCATTCGAGGCGGCGCTTTATGAAGGCATCAGCCCATGAGCGCGGCGGCCCACAGCGCGCACGCCCCGGTTTTGTTGGATGGCGCGGGCCAGATCGTCGGGCAGGATCGGTGGCGGTTTCTGGATGCGGAGCAGGGCATCGAGGATGCGGCCGATATCGTGCTGGATCTTGGCCGGCTGGAGCAATCGGGCGACCAGCTCGCCCGCCGCAACGGGCGCCTCGGCGTGGCCTTGCAGCCCGGCGAGGCTGTGGAGCGGCTGGCCCCGTGGTTGGACAGGCTGGCGCTGATCGCCATCGCCTTCCCCAGCTTCAAGGATGGGCGCGGAATGTCCAGCGCCCGGATCTTGCGTGCGCGGATGGGCTTTGCCGGCGAAATCCGCGCCATTGGCGATGTTTTGATCGATCAGCTGGGCTTCATGCTGCGCTGCGGCTTTTCGGCTTTTGCCCTGCGCCATCCCGATCCGCAGGCGGCCTTCGCCGCCGCCATGGCCCGTTTTCCGTTGCATTACCAAACCGCCAGCGCGGGCATCCCGGCCATTCCCGGCCTGCGGCACAAAGAGGCTCCAAACTCATGAGTGTGGATATGATTGACGATGCGGTGGCCCAAGCCGGCGCGCTCAGCCTGCGCCTGGAAGGCCAAAGCCCGCAGGACATCCTGGAAACGGCGCTCGTTTCCGTTTTTCCCGGGGCGATCGCCTTGGTTTCATCTTTCGGGGCAGAAAGCGCGGTCCTGCTGCACATGGCTGCGCAAATCCAGCCTGATTTGCCAGTCATTTTCATCGAAACCCAGCGCCATTTTGTCCAGACGCTGGAATATCGTGATGCGCTGATACAAGCCCTGGGCCTACGTGATGTGCGCGTCATCGAGCCCGCGCCCGCCGAAGTGGCGGCCCAGGATGGGCAGGGCGATCTATGGCGGCGCGATGCAGATCAATGCTGCACCCTGCGCAAAGTCGCACCCAATCAACGGGCTTTGGCCCCGTTCGCGGCCTGGATCAGCGGGCGCAAACGCCATCATGGCGGGGTGCGCGCCGCTTTACCCATCATCGAGCACGATGGCCTGCATTACAAAATCAACCCCTTGGCCGCCTGGGGGCCTAAAGAGATCGCCGGCTATATGCGCGCGCAGGCTTTGCCCGCCCACCCGCTGGTGGCGCAGGGCTATCCCAGCATTGGCTGCTGGCCGTGCACCTCGCCGGCCGATAGCGGGGAAGATATGCGGGCGGGGCGCTGGGCCGGCCAAGGCAAGACCGAGTGCGGCATCCATCGCCCCGCGGCCCCTC
>CAZAGL010000056.1:0-11545 GCA_964484435.1 uncultured Caulobacteraceae bacterium | reverse complement strand
GCCCCGTTCGGCTCGGCCAGTATTTCGGGCGGGCGGCTGCAGATCACGCCCCTCAACGGGGCCGCCATTTCGGTGACCAATGACACCAGCGCGCGCGGCGGCCTGACGCTTTCGGCGTTGTTTGGGCTGTCGAGCGCCGCGCAGGCCGGGCGGGCTTATGAGCTGGACGTGCGCGCTGATTTGCGGGCCAATCCCGATCGCTTGGCGCTGGCGCGGCCCGATCTGGTGCCTGGCGCGGTCTTGGAGCGCGGCGATACGCGCGGCGCACAAGCTCTGGCCGGCGCGCGCAACACCGTGCGCGCCATCCCGGCCACGCTCCTGGCCGGGGCGCAAACCGCCAGCGTGGCCACTTTATCCGCGCGGCTCGGATCGGAAATCGGACGGCGCGCCGAGCAGGCGCAAAATGACAGCGATTTCAATGCCAGCCTGGCCCAGGCGGCGGGTGAGCGCCGGGCCAATGCCGAGGGCGTCAATCTCGATGACGAATTGCTGCGCCTCACCCAATACCAGCAGGCCTATTCGGCCGCGGCCCGCGTGGTGCAGGCGGTCAATGATTTGTTCGACGTGTTGTTCAGCATCAGGTAAAAGCCATGACCATTTCCACCTTGTTCGCCGCCGAACGCAGCCGTATTGATCTCGGTGCCATCCAGACGCGCCTTGCCGATCTGCAGCGCCAGGTCGCTTCCGGCTATAAAGCCGATACGCTTTCCGGTTATGGCGAGGCCGCGGGGCGGCTGCTTTCGGTGCGCGGGATTTTGGCCAACAGCGAGCAGCGGGCCAGCGCCGCCCGCACGATCGAACCGCGTCTCAACCTGCAGGCCGGGGCGCTGCGTGAGCATTCCGAAGCTATTACGGGCCTGCGCCAGGCGGTGCTTGATGCGGTGATCAATCGTGATGGGGCGGCCCTCGAGACGATCGCTGCCAGCCGCTTCCAGCAATCGCGCACCGCGCTTTCGCGGCAATATGACGGGGCCTTTTTGTTCAGCGGGGAGCGCGTCGATGCCGCCCCCATCCGCGTCAATACACTGGCCGAATTGGCGGCCCGCGGCGATGCCAGCACTGTCTTCAACACCGCCGATCGGGCGCAAAGCTTTGATCTTGGCGATGGCGAGGCGGTCAATCTGGCCCCCTTGGCCGGGGATGTGGCGGAGGAATTCTTTTCCGTGGCCCTCGATTTGCAGCAATATATCGATGCGCAGGGCGGCCTCGGCGGCAATCTTTCGGATGACCAGATCGCCACCTTGAATGCTTTCTTGCCGCGTCTGGATCAGGCCCGTGTCAGCGCCGGCGATGCCGAGGCCCGCAACGGCATTTTGCAGCAGCGCGTCGAGGCCGTGCGCATCCAAGAAGAGCAGCGTGTGACCTTGTTCACCGGCACGCTCGGGCGCATTGCTGATGCCGATTTGGCCGATGTCTCGGCCCGGATCGGGGTGGCGCGCTCCCAGTTTGAGGCGGTGGCCACGCTGTTTTCGGAATTACGTGATCTGACTTTGCTCAATTTTCTCCGGTAGCGTGAAGCATGCTGTTTCATCCCACCCAATTGCAAGACGCCGTATGGATCGAGCCGGAAAAGCGCATGGATGCGCGCGGCTTTTTCGCGCGGACCTTTTGCGCGCAGGAATTCGCGGCGCACGGCCTGGAAACGCATTTCCCGCAGCAGAACATCTCCGGCTCCACAGAGCGCGGCACCTTGCGCGGCATGCACTGGCAGCGCGCCCCCCATGGCGAGGTCAAGCTCGTGCGCTGCACGCGTGGCGCGATCTGCGACATCATCGTCGATCTGCGCCCAAATAGTCCCAGCTTCAAGCGCTGGCAGGCCTTCGAGCTGACGCAGGATAACCATTGTGCCTTGTATGTGCCGAAGGGCTTTGCCCATGGCTTCCAGGCGCTGACCGGGGATGTGGAAGTCAGCTATCTGGTGTCCACGCCCTTTGCCCCGCAAGCGGAAGCCGGGCTACGTTGGGATGATCCGGCTTTGGCCATCGCCTGGCCCATGGCCCCCAGCGTGCTTTCGGAAAAAGATCGCCAATGGCCAGATTTCATGGGTTAGAAGCCCGTCTCTTGCTACGAGGCGGGGGCCCAGGCCTCGTGCCGCACGCGATCGAGGGCTTCCTCGAAATATTTGGCATCGCACAGCGCCTTGGCCAGCAACAGCCCGCCCTCGATGCGGCCGATGAGCAAAGCGGCGCGCTGGCGCGCCGCCGGCGGGGCTAGGCCGGTTTCGATTAGCAGCGCGCCAAGCCCATCCAGCCATTCTCCGAGCAGGCCGGACAAAGCCTGCTGCAAGGCTGGATCGGGGCTGCCCATTTGCATGCTGGCGATGATGCAGGGCTCCTTGCCGCCGAGATACAGCGCATCGACCGCGCTGAGCATGCGCTCCAGCCGCGCGCGGGGATCGCCCGGCGGTTGCAAGGCGGCGATGACCTGATGGCGCAAGAATTCTCCGGCGAAATCGAGCACGGCGATGGCCATATCGGCCTTCCCGCCGGGAAAATAATGATAAAGGCTGGAGCGCCCGAGCCCGGTGGCGGCTGAAATCTCCGCGATGGAAACGCCTTCAAAGCCGGCGCGGCGAAACAGGCGATACAGCTCGGTTATGGCCTCATCGCGCGGCGTGGATCGCTGGGGGCTGTGCATCGGCGCTCCATCTTGCGCATACCGATCCCCTGGCCAGCAAGGGGCCCGATCCGAGCCCAAGGGCCAGATCGGGCCTTTGCATCAGGCGGCGCGCTGGGCCGCCGGCGTGGCCGGAAAATCGATATCCGTCTTGAACACTTCGTTGATATAATTGGTGGCCACGTTCAGCGCCACATGCAGCACGATTTCAATGGCCTCGCCATCGCTGAAGCCGGCTGCCTTGAGGGCCTGGAGATCGGCCTCGCTGATCGCGCCGCGCTGGATCGAGACTTTGCGGGCAAATTGCACGGCGGCATCGGCTTTGGCATCGGTGGAATGGCCCGTGCGGTTGGCTTGGATTTCCGCGTCATCGAGCTTGAGGCTCTTGGCGATGAAGGTGTGCGCGCTGTTGCAATAATTGCAGCCGTTGACATTGGCGATCGCCAACGCGATGCGGTGGCGCGTCGGCGCGCTCAATTTGCCTTTGGCGAGGGCCCCATTCAGCCCCAGAACGCCTTCCAGGCCGGCCGGGCTGACGGACAACAGCTTGTAAAGATTGGGAATTATGCCGAGGCTGGCCTTGACCCCTTCCAGCAGGGGGCGGGCGGCTTCGGGGGCGGTTTCAAGGGAATCGGGAACGGGAATACGAGCCATGGGGAAACTCCTTTTGGGTGCGTTGGGGGCAGGGCATTGCGCGCTGCCAGCCTGAGATAGGAGGCTGTACCGATCATTACAATGGCCGCAGCTTTGCTGATCGAGGCGATCCTGTGTTACGAAAAGCGCGGGCGCATTCTCGATCGTGCGATCGGGTTTGACCGGGGTTCGATGCGCTATAGTCTCGTCAGTGTGCGTCCAGGATGGGCCCGCCGTGAATGAAGGAGTGCGACCATGACCAGCCCTCAGCCCATCGCCGTCGAGGCCGAAGCCGGCAAAACCTATTTCTGGTGCGCGTGCGGGCTTTCGGCCAATCAGCCGTTCTGCGACGGCTCGCACCGCACCACATCGTTGACGCCCCAGGCCTGGACAGCGCCGGAATCCAAAACCTATTGGCTATGTGCCTGCAAAAAAACCGGCAATGCGCCGCTGTGCGATGGCAGCCATAACCGGGCGTGAGCCCGTTCACCCCGCTTCACGAAATTCCACCTTGAAATCCAGCTGGTGCACGCCGGCCAGGATGCGATAGGCCGGGGCCGTATCGGGGCCGCAGCTGGCACTGCCCAGCCCGCGCTGGGCCACATCAAGGCTGACGAATACGCCATCGCGCGCGGCCAAATAATGGCCATGGGTGGCGGCGAACAGATCCTGCGCCGTATAGGGCAAGGCCTGCCCCTCGCACCGGGTGCTGGGCGTGAAGCGCAGCGCCCCCCAATCCGAGCGCACTTCCAGCCAGCGCAAATCCGTGTGATTGGCGAACTCTTGCGGCACGACATAGGGCAAAATCTGCGCACGCACCTTTTGCTCGAACCGCCCGATCCAGGCCCCGCGCAGCCGATCGCGATAGGTTTCGTGCGGGCCGGGGCCAAACCAGGCCAAGGTGTGGAAATCCCCCGCCAGTTCCATGCGCACGCCCAAACGCGGGCAATCTTCCCCCTCCTTGGCCAGATCAAAGCGATTGGTGATGGCCAGGCTGCCATCCGGCCCGAATGCATAGCTATGCGCATGCACCAGAAGGCGCGCATTGGCGGCGCACGCCCCGATCGTCCGGATGCGGATGATCACCTGATCATCTTGCTCATCCAGTTCGAACGCCTCGTTCGCAAGGACCACATTGTCCAAACCGGCTTCGAGCCAGCGGGCCAAGGGCTTGCCCTGCGGGCCGCCCCAGCCTTTGATGCCGTCATTATCCGTTGGCCCGCGCCAGATTTGGGCCATCGGGCCCGCTGCCAGAACGCGCCGGCCGCCGCCGATCAGGCTGTCCAGCCGGCCAAGGCCCGGCGAAAACCGCGCTATCAGGCCCCCGCTTTCGATGGTCAGGACATCTTGCGCCTGCGTGATCCGCGCACGCTGGCGCGCGCGGGCCAAGGGGGCCGGCGGCGGCGCGGCGCGGCGCGGCGCGGGACACGCCAATTGCTCCCAGGCGAATTCGTGCCCCGCCTCGGCCCAGGCATTGGCCCGCGCCAGGCAAAAGCGGATGCGCACAAACGCTTCTTGCCCCTCTTCCAGGAGCAAAGCCGGCAGATCGAGCGGCACGATTTCGCGCGCCCCGGGCGCGGTTTGCAGGCTTGGCAGATCGCCTTGCGCGCGCGCCAATCCATCCACTTCCAAAACCCAGCTGCCCGCCAGATCGGCCAGATCGGTGAAATCGCGCTGATTGTGGATTTCGATCCGCCCCGCACCCGCCCATCGAATGGCCAGCGGCTGGGCCAGCTTTTTGAATTCCAGCAGCGCCGGATGCGGCCGGCGATCGGCGCTGACCAGGCCATCGCAACAAAAGTTCAGATCGTTGGGCTCATCTCCGAAATCCCCGCCATAGGCGAAATGGCGCGATCCATCCGCTTCGTCCTTGTACAAAGCATGATCGCACCATTCCCAAATGAAGCCGCCCTGCAGGCCAGGATGGGCTTTAAACGCCTCGAAATATTGATCCAGCCCGCCATTGGAATTGCCCATGGCGTGCGAATATTCGCATAAAATCATCGGGCGGCGATCGTCTGGGGCATTGGCCTTGGCCCATTGGATCAGGCGCTCCACCGGCGGATACATGGGGCAAATGAGATCGCTGGCAAAGCGCCCGGCCGCCAGCCGATCCAGGCCATAAGCCCCCTCGCCGAAATAATCTGGGGGCGGATCACCACGATCCCAGCCCCAAACAGCCCCCTCATAATGTAGCGGCCGGCTGGGATCGGCATGGCGGATATGGCCGGCCAGCGCATCGTGATTGGGCCCATAGCCGCTTTCATTGCCGAGCGACCAGGCGATCACGCAAGGGTGGTTGCGATCGCGGGCCACCATGCGCAGGCCCCGATCGAGAAATTGCGCGCCATAGCGCGGATCGCTGCACAGGGTGTGCAGATAGGCATGGGCCTCGATATTGGCTTCATCACAGACATAAAGGCCCAATTCATCACAAAGATCGTACCAGGCCTCGCAATTTGGATAATGCGCCGTGCGCACGGCATTGATATGGTTTTGCTTCATCAGCAAGATATCCTTGCGCATGCTCTCGATGCTGATCACTTTGCCATGGGCGGGATCGTGCTCATGGCGATTGACGCCCAAGATCAGCACCCGCTTGCCGTTGATCAGCAAAGCGCGATCGCCCAATTCGATGCGCCGAAAGCCAAAGCGGCTCGAAACCGTATCCACGATGTCTCCATCGGGGCTGATCAGGCACATCGTCAGCCGATAAAGATCGGGTGTTTCCGAAGACCAGAGCAGCGGGCGCGCGATGTGCGTTTCCAACTCGGCCCAGCCCAAAGGGCCGGCATAGGGATTGTGCCCGTGTGCGCTGCATTTGGCCTGCGCCCCGATGGGTTCGGCCAGTACCATGCGCCCGCTTGGCTCATAGACACGGCACACAATGCGCCAGCCATCTTGTGGCGTGCCGTCAAAGCCCAGCTTGGCCGCGATGCCCAGCTTGCCGAGCGTGAAATCGGCCGATGGCTCGGCCTGGATGTGCAGATCGGCGATATGGGTTTTGGGCATGGCATCGAGCCGCACGCCGCGATGCAGGCCGCCCATCCACCATTGATCCTGATCCTCCAAAAAGCTGGCATCGGACCATTTGACCACAGCGAGGCAGATCAGATTCTCTTCGCCCGGGCGCAAAAACTCGGTGAGGTCAAATTCCTGGGGCAGGCGGGAATCTTTGCCCAGGCCAATGCCCTGCCCATTGGCCCAGACATAAAGCACGCTTTCGGCCCCGCCGACATGCAGCACGATGCGCCGGCCGGCCCAATCGCCCGGGATATGCACGCGCTTGCGATAAAGGCCGGTGGGATTGGCCCGCGGCACCTGCGGCGGGGCCTCCTCGAAGGGCATGCGCACATTGGTGTAATGGGGCCGATCATGGCCATGAAGCGCCCAATTCGCCGGCACGGGCAGGCTGTTCCAGGCGGAATCATCAAAGCCGGTTTGCGCGAAATCCTCCGGGATGGCCTGGGGCTGGGCGGCCAAGTGAAAGCGCCATTCGCCATCCAGCGAAATCCCCAAGGCGGGCCCGCCAGCCCCGATCCGGGCGCTGTTTTCATCCGCATAATGATGAAAGCTGGCTCTGGCCGGCAAGCGCCCGATGGAGGTGATTTCCGGGGCCTGCCAGGTCGCGACATGGCCATGCATCAGGAAATCGAGCGCCTTGGCCATCGCCGATCCTTCGTTCACAAGCGCACGGCGCGCAGGCGCTCGGCGGCCGCTTCGGGCGTCATATCGCGCTGGGGCATGGCCAGCATCTCAAAACCGACCATGAATTTGCGCACGCTCGCCGATCGCAGCAAAGGCGGGTAAACATGCGCATGCGCCACAAAATGCGGCGCGGCTTCGGCCCGCAAAGGGCGCTGATGCCAGCCCATGGAATAGGGCATGGGTGTGCCGAACAGGCCATCATAGCGCGCGATCAATTCTCCCAGCAGGCCCGCAAGGGACTGGCGCATGGCATCGCTGGCGCGAGCCAAATCGGGAATGGGCGCGCGCGGCAGAATGAGGGTTTCGAACGGCCAAACCGCCCAAAACGGCACCAGGGCCACCCAATCGCGGCTTTCGCAGACGATGCGCAGGCGCAGATCCATTTCCCGCGCCAGATAATCCACCAGCAGCGGCGAATGATGGGCCTGCCAATAGGCGCTTTGGCGGCCATCTTCGCGCGCCAATTCATCGGGGATCGAGGACGTGGCCCAGATCTGGCCATGCGGATGGGGGCTGCTCGCGCCCATCATCTCCCCACGGTTTTCGAACAAAGTGATCGCGGCGAGGCCCTCCAACGCCGAAATTTCGTCAACCTGCCAGGCCCAGGAGGTGATCACCGCCTCGATGCCTGCTTGGCCAAGCTGGCCAAGCCCCAGATCATGGCGCGGCGCATAGCACATGACCCGGCACAGGCCGGTTTCCGGCTCGCTGCGCAGCAAATCCTCGCCATGCACCGCCCCCGAAACACCGAGCAGCGCGGGAAAATCATTCTCGAAAATAAAAACGCCGCAATAATCCGGATTGATGGTCCCGCCCATGCGCGCATTGCCCGGGCACAAATGGCAATTGGCATCATGCGCGGGCAAGGCCATCGGGGCCAGGGCCTCAACCGATCCCTGCCAGGGCCGTTGCAGCCGGTGCGGCGAAACCAGCAGCCATTCTCCGCGCAGAGGGTTCCAGCGCCGGTGGGGATGGGCCGAAAGGCTCACAAGATTTCTCCTGCGCCATCGGCGATGGTGCACATGAAGGCCTGCGCCGGCGCGCCATCAGGCAGCCGATAATGCGCCAAAATGTAATCGAGCGCCCCTTGCGCCTTGCCCCGCTCCACCAAAGCCAGCACCGCGCCGCCAAAGCCCCCGCCCATTTGCCGCGCGCCGAACACGCTCGGCGCATCGGCGCAAATGCGCGCCAGCTCATCCGTCTGCGCGCACGTCACCGCGAAATCCTGCGCCAGGCTGGCATGCGATTGGTCCATCAAGGCACCAAAGCCCGCCAAATCACCGGCCTCCAAGGCCTCCGCCCCCGCCAGGCAGCGCGCATTCTCGCGCACCACATGGCGGGCCCGTCGATGCATGATCCCCGGCAGATTGGCCCGCGCCAGCATGGCCTCATCGGCATCGCGCAGCGCAGCAAGGCCCAAAAGCTGGGCCGCGGCCGCGCATTCCTCGCGCCGCCGGGCATAGCCGCCATCGGTCAGCGAATGGCGCACGCCGCTATCCACCACCAGGAAGGCGGCGTTTGCCGGGATGGGCGCCAAGCGCGCCGCCATGCTGCGGCAATCGAGCAGCAACGCATGGCCGGCTTTGCCCTGCGCGCTGATGAATTGATCCATCGGCCCGCACGGCACGCCCACAAAAGCGCGCTCCGCCTCTCTGGCCAAGGCGGCGATCGCGTTGGCCTCGGCCTCTAGCCCCGCCCCGGCCAGCAAGGCATGCACGAGGGCCACTTCCAGCGCAGCCGAAGAGCTCACCCCCGCCCCGATCGGCACATCCGAGGCGATCGCCAGATCGCAACCCGAAACGGGCAGCCCCGCCGCGCGCAGCGCAAAAAACACGCCGCCCACATAATCGCGCCAATCGCCATGGCGCACGAAATGCGCGCAATCGATTTCGGCATCCGCGTCAAAGTTCGCGGCGTGCACGCGCAGCTTCGAGCCGCCATTGGCGGCCATGGCCACCAGGCAATGGCGATCGATCGCGGCGGGCAAGACAAACCCCTCGCTGTAATCGGTGTGTTCCCCGATCAGATTGATACGCCCGGGGGCAACGAACAAACGCGGCTGGCCGCCAAACCGCGCGTGAAACGCGGCGCACAAGCGCACGGGTGAGGGGGAATGCGCAAGCGGCGACATGGCCAGACTCTCTCCATCCCTTGGCGCGATTGGATCATCGACCCCCTTATGCCCATCACATCGCCCAGCGCCAAGCATAAGCTAGACCCGGCGCAAATGGATCAGCCAGGCGGTGTGCGGCGCATCCAGGGGCAAGGCCAGGCCGCCTTGCATCAAGGCCTCCCCCAAAAAGAGGCGCGGCGCGCGCCAGGCATCGGCATTGGCCAAATGCTGGGCGCCCGGCTGGGGCCAGGGTTGCAGCAATTCCAGCGCGTAATTCGCCCGCGATTCGAGGCCCACAAAGCGCAGCACGCCGCCCTGTGCGCAGGTGCTGGCCTCCAGGCGCAGCGCCAGCAGCAAAGCCTGCGCGCCATCTTGGGACATGACCATGGCCGCTTCCAGGCCGTCTTGGCCCGTCCAGCGGCGCAATCGCCCCGAATGCAACAATCCCCGGTGCGTTTTATACTGGGCGATCATGGCGCGCAGCACGTCCCTTTCCTCACACGAGAGTTTCGCGGGATCGAGTTCGATGCCCATATGGCCGAACACGGCGATGGCGGCGCGAAACTGCATGGGCAATCTCCGGCCGGTGATTCCATTCGGGCTGGGGCCGACATGCACGCCGATCCGCTCCAAAGGCGCGATCAGGCTGGCCCATCTTTGGATGCGCTGGCGCTCGTGCGCATCATTGGCATCGCTGGCCCAAACCCGCGTGGCGCGCCGGAGCATTTCGAGATCAAACCGCGCCCCGCCGCTGGCGCAGGCCTCGATCTCCAAGTTCGGATGGCGCGCCCGCAAGGCATCCAGCACGTCATAGGCCCCGCGCAATATGGCCTGGCCAGCCGGCCTGCCCCCGCTCAACGCCGGAAACAGCGCGCGGTTGCAATCCCATTTCAGATAAGCAATGGCATGGGTGCTGACCAGCCGATCCATCTGCGCCAGCACGTGCGCGCGCACTTCGGGCCGGGCCAGATCAAGCCAAAGCTGGTTGCGCATGCCCGGGCGCGCCGCCCCCGGGGCATGCACGCACCAATCGGGATGGGCGCGATAGAGATCGCTATCGGGATTGACCATTTCCGGCTCGACCCAAAGGCCGAAATCCATGCCCAATTCCGCCACGAAATCGATCAAGGGCCCAAGGCCATCGGGAAAGCGCCGGGCATCGGCCCGCCAATCACCAAGGCCGGCGCGGTCGCTGCTGCGCCCGGCAAACCAACCGTCGTCGAGCACGAAACGCTCCGCGCCCAAGGCCGCCGCGCCTTGCGCAAGCGCCTTCAGGCTTGGCAGATCGAAATCGAAATACACCCCCTCCCAGGAATTGAAATGCACGCGGCGCGGCCCGCGCAAACCAGGCGGCGAGAGCCTGGCGCGCACGAAGGCATGAAAGCGCGCCATGACCCCATCGAGGCCCGTTTCGGAAAACCCGGCATAGGCCCAAGGCGTGCAATGGCTGGCCCCCGGGGCCAGCAGGATTTCGCCAGGATCGAGCCTGGCCTCCAATTGCGCCTGGCGCGGGCCCTCCAGGCTCGATTCCACCCGCAAGGCATGGCTGCCGCTCCAGGCCAGATGCAGCGCCAGCGCCCGGCCAGTGCTTTCGTTCGCCTGCGGCTCCAGCAGCGCGATGGTCGCGCCCGAAAAGCCGGTGCGGCCGGTGCGATTGATCTGCGCCCATTGGCCCATCGGTGCGGCAAAGCGCCTGGCCTGCCCCTCGATGGCCCAATGGCCCGGAAAGGCCAGAATCTCTTCGGCCCAATCGGGCAAGGGGAAACTGAGCGCGGCCAGGCCCGCCAAGGCAAAGGGCAAGGCCCCATCATTGTGCAGAATGCTTTGGCTGGCCAGCACGCCACTGGAATCGAGGCACCATTCCAGCTCCACGCGCAGGCCAAGGCGCGCATCGCGCAGGGTGATGGCCAGGCCCTGCTCGCCGCTGCGCGCTGCGCTGCACTGATCCCAATCAACTGCCCCGTCGCCTTCTTCGGCGCAGCCGCTCAGCGCGGCCAGGCCCATCCAGCCAAAACCGTGCACCGGAAACAGGCTCGGCGCGACCGGCGCATCCGGCTGGGATGGCCGCGGGCCGGCCGCCTGCAGCAATTCCCATTGCGCGCCATCGATTTCGGCCGGGAGGGCCGCGCCCCAATAGAGCAAAAGCGGCGCGCCCCGCGGCGCGATGGCCAGCAGGATGGTCACGCCCCCATTGTCCAACCGCTCATACCGCACCATGCTGTTCCCTCACTTGCCGGATCAAGTTAGACGCCGCCGCGCCAAACACCAATCGCCGGCGCGTTTTCGAGCAAACGTGTCCTCGCGGTTTTGCATCCGGACATGCGCAGGAGGGAAGGGAAAGCATGCTGCGCCTCGCGTGTGACGATGCGGAAATCGTGATCGCCCCGGCCATTGGCGGGGGCATTGCGGCTTTGCGCTTTGCGGGCATCGATGCCCTGCGCCCAGCCAGCGCGCAGGCCTTGGCCATGGGCGATC
>CAZAGL010000055.1:0-11590 GCA_964484435.1 uncultured Caulobacteraceae bacterium | reverse complement strand
GCCAATATGCAAGCGCAAAGCCCTGGGCTTTGCCCTCGCGCCAATGGGCCCGGGCTGCTGCCAACGCCGCGGGATCCTCCCCGTCGAACACTTCGCACACGCGTTGGAACTGCGCGGCATCCGGGGCCAGCGCGCCATCGATCAGGAACACGACTTCGGCCCCATTGGCATTGGCCATTTGGTGGGAAAGCCAGATGGGATTGCGCACGGGATCATCTTGGCCGTCTTGGCTATCTAGGCCGTGCGGCAAGAAGGATTCCGGCGTATAGGCCCAGAGCGCCTGATCCAGCGCCTCGAGGCGGCCTCTATCCGTGCCCCGCACCAAAGCGCGCCAGCCTTTGGCCAGGCAACGCTCCAGCAGCGGGGGCAAAGCCCGCGCCAATTCCCTTTGCCCCAATTGATAAAACCACATCTCCGCCAAGGATTATTCCTCGTAGGTCGAGGCCACCAAGCGGTTGAGCAAGCGCACGCCATAGCCTGTCGCCCAGGCGGGCGAGAGCGGATCCTCATAGGGCCCCGGCTTCCAGGCCGTCCCGGCGATATCGAGATGCGCCCACGCCACGCCCGGGCGCACAAAGCGCTGCAGAAATTGCGCCCCGATGATCGAGCCGGCACCCGGCCGGCCCGAAATATTCTTCATATCGGCATTGGGGCTATCGATCAGTTTGTCGTAAGCCGGGGCCATCGGCAGGCGCCATACCGGCTCGCCCTCGGCCTGGCCGGCCAGTTGCAGGGCATGGGCCAAGGCATCGTCATTGCTGAACAGGCCGGCATATTCATGCCCCAAGGAGATGATCACCGCCCCGGTCAGCGTGGCCAGATCGATCATGGCCAGGGGATTGAACTTCTCCTGCGCATACCACATGGCATCGGCCAGAACGAGGCGGCCTTCGGCATCGGTGTTCAGGTTTTCGACCGTCTGGCCCGAAAGGGAGGTGACGATATCGCCCGGGCGGCTGGCCCCGCCATCGGGCATGTTTTCCACCAGGCCCACCACGCCCACGACATTGACCCGCGCCTTGCGCGCCGCCAAGGCCCGGATCGTGGCCACCACGGCGGCCGCGCCGGCCATATCGCCCTTCATTTCGTCCATGGCCGCGCCTGGTTTCAGGGAAATCCCCCCGGTATCGAACGTCACCCCCTTGCCGACAAAGCAAATGGGCTGGGCCGCCTTGGCGCGCGCGCCGCGCCAAACGAGGCTGACCAATTGGGATTGGCGCACGCTGCCGCGCCCGACTGATAACAATGTGTTTGCGCCCAGCTTTTCGAGCTGCTCCTCGCCCAGGATTTCCACCTCAACGCCCAGTTTTTCCAATTCTGCCGCGCGGCGGGCGAATTCTTCGGGATGGAGCACATTGGGCGGCTCCGAAACGAGATCGCGGGCCCACAAGGCCCCATCCACCACATGGCTATCACAATCATAGCGTGCCTGGGCGGCGGCCATGCCCTCGGTGACGATCTGCACCTCGACCAGAGACGGCTTCTGATCCGGCTTCATCCGCGTGCGATAGCGATCAAAGCGATAGGCCGCCAGGCGCGCGCCCATGGCCGCACGGGCGGCCGCCTCGGCGGCTGTCACCCCCCCGATGGCTTCGGGGAAAAGCGCCAGGCGATCCGCCCCGCTCACGGCCGTGCGCTTGATGGCATGGGCAGCGAAGCGTTCTACGGTCAAAGGATCGAGCCGGTCCAGCGCCCCGCAGCCAATGACAAGGACCCGGGCGCATTCGGGGGAGGCCCCGAGCACCTCAACGACCTGGCCGATGGCCCCGGTGAAACGGCTGGCGGCCATGGCCCGCGTCAAAGCGCCGTTCAGCTTGCCATCCAGCATCAGGCCCGCCGGGGTCAGGCTCGCGCCATCGCCGGCCATTACGGCCAGGGATTGCGCTTTGGCTTCATTTACAAACCGGATTTCCATCTTGGCTCCACATTGCCCAAGGCGGCGAGCGCCTGCATAAGGTCACGATCTCTCAGTAGCCTTTTCCTGCGCCTCCTGGGAAGCGGCTTCTGGATGGGTGGGCCTGATCGCGTGCTTCGGTTCCAACGCTATATCTTTGTTCAGATATTTTGGCCCGTTTTGGGGGTGCTGGCTGGCCTGTGCCTGATGGCCTTGCTGAGCCAAAGCCTGACGCAATTGGATCTGATCCTGGTCAAGCGCCAATCCTTCCTGGCCTTGCTGTGGATCACCTTCCTGTCCCTGCCGCAGGTCATCGCCTTGATCTTGCCCTTGGCATTGTTTTTCGCCACGATTTACGCGCTCAATCGCTTGCTCGATGATCAAGAATTGATCGTCGGCTATGCCACCGGCATGTCGTTCTCGGACGTGGCCGCCCCGGTCTTGCGGGTGACGTTCATCGCCATGCTGGGGCATCTGGCCCTCACCACGCATCTACAGCCCATGGCGTTTCGGGAAATCCGCTCCACATTCCAGGCCGTGGCGGCCGATGTCGCCGCCGCGATCATTCGCCCCGGGCAATTTCTGGAGCCCGTGCCCGGCCTCACGCTGTATTCGCGCGATACCCATCGCGGCAATTTGGAAGGGGTGCTGATCCATGACGTGCGCAACCCGACAGAGCCAGTCACCTTCACGGCCGAGCGCGCACGCCTGTTCTCCCTGCGGGGCGCACCCGCCTTTGTCCTGGAGGATGGCGAATATCAGCGCCGGCGCCAAACGGGTGAGATCGATTTCGGCAGTTTTGAACGCTATTCTCTGGAACTGCCCGAATTACAGCCCAAGGGGGAGTTTTTCATCCTGAAGCCCTCGGATCGCTTTTTGGGGGAATTATTCTATCCCGATCGAACCTATTTCTACGATCAGCGCCAAATCCCCAAATTGCTGGCGGAGGGGCATTTTCGATTGTCCTCGCCGCTCTATGATTTGGCGCTTGTGGCGATGGCCATGGCTGCGCTTTTGGGCGGGGAGTTTTCCCGCCGCGGCAACCGGACACGCATTCTCCTCATCAGCGCGGCGGCCTTGCTGGTGCGGCTCGGCGCGCTGGGCATTCAGGCCATCGGCATCGAAACCCCTGAACTCAATTGGCTACAATATGGTGTGCCGCTGGCCGTTATCGCCGCAGCGGCGGCCTATGTCCTGCGGCGCAGCAATCGCGCCGGGCCCAAGCCAGCTGGCAGGCGGATTGTGGTGCAAATGGCATGAATGTATTGAGCCGGCTGAACCGATACATCTTTCTTCAAACCCTTGGCGGCGTGGCGATCGCAGCAGCCATGGCCCTCAGCGCCATTGTGTTGGTGGATGTCGTCGAGCAGGTCCGCGTCGTGGGCACGCGCGCCGAGCTGTCACTGGCCAATGCCGCGCAGCTGACAGCCCTGCGTGCACCCTATCTGTTCGAACAAACGCTGCCCTTTGTAACACTGGCCGGCATCCTGTTTTCCATGGTGCGCCTGACGCGGCGCAATGAAATCACCATCATGCGCGCCAGCGGCCTTTCCCCCTGGCGGCTGGCATTGCCGGCCATGGTATTGGCCGTCTTGATCGGCATGGCCTCGACGGCGGCTTTAAGCCCATTGGGCACCAATTTGCAGCGTCGTTACGAGAACGAACGCAATTCCATCACCAATACCAATGCCCCGCGCAGCGATGTGTTTTGGCTCAGCCAGGGTGACGAGGATGGGGAAATCATGCTGCGCGCCGAACGGGCAGATCCGGCGCAGGCCCGCCTCTATGGCGTCACCGCATTCCTGTTTTATCAAGACAAACAAAACCGCAGGCGATTTTTAAAGCGCCTTGAAGCCCGTGAGGCCGTGCTGGTTCCCGGCGCATGGCATCTTCTGGATGTTCATGAGGCCTCCCCCTTTGATCTACCCGCCCACTATGATCAGGTGTCTTTCGCCAGCAATCTTGGGCGCGAAGTGTTTTCACGCAACGCGCTGAGCCCGGCGCTGACGTCCGTCTATTCCCTGCCCAGGATTATCCGCACCAGCAGGCTGGCCGGGCTGGCACCGAGAGCCTATGAAGTGCGGCTGCATACGCTTTTGGCTGCGCCCGTCCTGCTGGCGGCGATGGCATTGATCGCCGTGGCCTTTTCCAACCGGCTTCACCGCCTGGGCGGGGTTTCCAGTTGGATCGCTTTGGGCGTGGGCACCGGCTTTGCCGCGTATTTCCTGGGGCAAATCTCCAGTGCTTTGGCTTCCATCGGGGCGGCGCCGGCGATCGCGGCGGGCTGGGGGCCACCCATGGCCGCGCTGTTTGCGGCGGGTGCCGCGCTTTCGGCGGGCGAATCGCTTAAGGATTAAGCCGGCTGGACGCCCGGCTCAAGGACGGTTAGGGAGGTTGGCCATGGGGGATTCCACGATCGGAGCGCGGGCATGGCCCGTTTAATTATCTCGACCGATCGGGCCAATGGCGCGGCGCATAGCCTGGCCGCGCTCTTGCTGGCCATGTGCGTGCTCAACAATGCCGCGCCAGCCTTCGCCCAAAGCCCGAACGCGGCTGAACCGCCCAACAGTGCAGAACCCCTCGTGGTGCTGGAGGCCGATTCCCTCACCCGCGATGAGGAAAATCAGCTGATCATCGCCGAAGGCCGCGTGGAGGCGCGCTATGGCGGGCGCATGCTGCGCGCCGATCAGCTCATCTATGATCTGCAAAAGAAAACCGTGCGGGCCAAGGGCGGGGTGGAACTGATCGAGGCCGATGGCTCGGTGCGCTTTGCCGACGAAGTCGAGGTGGATTCCGCGCTCAGCGCCGGGGTCGCCACCGGGTTTTCCGTGCGCCTGGAAGGCGGCGGCACGCTGGCGGCCGGCTCGGCGATCCGCAATCAAGATGGCTCGGCCGAGCTCGGCCGGATGATCTATACTGCCTGCCCGATCTGCAAAAACGGCAAGGATTCCTCCCCAACCTGGACGCTCAAGGCCCGCCGCGCCCGCCAGGATACGCAAAACAATCTCATCGTTTATCGCGATGCAGTGCTGCGCCTCAAAGGCGTGCCGGTATTGTATCTGCCGTATTTCGCGCATCCCGATCCCTCGGCAGAGCGCCAATCGGGCTTTTTGACCCCCGAGATCGGCCGCAATACGCGCACCGGCTGGTTCGTCACCCAGCCCTATCTGTGGGCCGTTGATCCCTACACCGATTTCACCATCGCGCCGCAGGCCTTTGTGCGCGTCAATCCGCTGCTGAAGCTCGATTTGCGCCGCCGCTTCTATTCCGGGGCCGCGCAATTTTCCGGTAGCATCGGCTATGATCGGGATTTCGATAACACCGGCGCGCGCTTCGGCAATCGCACCGTGCGCGGCCATGTCTTCGGCACCGGCGAATTCCGCATCGATGATACCTGGCATTGGGGCTTCAGCCTGGCCCGCACCACCGATGATCTTTATCTGCGCCGGTATGGCATTCCGGGCGCGGATACGCGGCGCGGCATTTATGGCGGCGATATCACCCGGCTGTACAGCCAGATCAATCTCGTCGGCCAAAAAAGCAATTCCTATTCCGAGGTTTCGGCCATCGCGGTTCAGGGCCTGCGCTTTGATGACAACCGCGATACCACGCCCACGGCCTTGCCGATCGGCGAGACCGAGCATGTCTTTCGCGATCCCCTCCTCGATGGCCAGTTTCGCCTCAAGGCCTCCACGGCCGTTGTGGCCCGCAGCGGCGATGGCGTGGATAGCGCCCGGCTCTCGGCCGGTTTTCAGTATGCGCTCAATCGCAAGATTGGCCCCGGGATCGTGGTTGAGCCCTTCGCCCAAGGCCGCAGCGATGTCTATCGCATTGGCGGGCGCCCGGGCGATCCCGACAGCCTGATCCGCAGCACAGGGCTGGTGGGCGCGGAGGTGCGCTGGCCCCTGGTGCGCCCCGGTGAGCATGTCGATGTGTTGATCGAGCCGATCGCCTTGGCCGCCTATGCCTCCAGCGATGGCAATGATCCGCGCATTCCCAACGAGGATTCGATCCGGTTTGAACTGGATGAATCGGCGCTGTTCCGTGCCAATGCCGCCCCCAACTATGATGTCTTCGAGCCGGGCCCGCGGGCCAGTTTTGGCCTGCGCGCCGCGGCCACCACCCGATTGGGCAGCGTCTCCGTAGTGGGCGGGCGGCGCTGGCGGGCCCAGCTGCGTCCCGAATTGTTTGGCGCGCTCACCAATCTCGATGAAACCCTTTCCGATTGGGTGGGCGGGGTGGATGCCGATTTGGGCCCAAATTTCGGCGGCAATGTGCGCTTTCGCCTCGATGACAATCTCGACATCCAGCGCATCGATGCCTCGGCGCGCGCCAAGATCTGGCGGCTCACGGCCTCGGCCCGCTATTTCAACGTGGATGAACGGCTTTCGGGCCTGGGGCCCAATTCGGAAATCGGCGGGGCGGCGGATCTCCAGCTCACCCGCCAATGGAGCGCTGGGTTTATTGTGCGCCGAGATCTGGAACGGGACACGAATTTGTCACAAGGTGCGCGTTTAAGGTATCAAGATGCCTGCACCTTCATTGAATTTGCCTATGATCGTGACCAGACATTCGATCGATCCCTGGGCCCAAGCACCACGTTTTCCATCCGCATCGGCTTGTCGACGCTGGGCGTTTTGGGCTCCAACAACCGCAGAGACCAGTTTTAGAGGTTTGGCTTGATGCAATTGACGAAATGGATGGGCGCGGCCTTTGGCGCGGCGGCGATATCGATTTCTGCCTCCCCGGCCGCGGCGCAGCTCAATACCGGCCTGCCGGCTTTGCCCAAGGCGCAGGCTGGCGTCACCGAAGGCATCGCCGCCGTGGTCAACGACGATGTGGTTTCCACCGTCGATGTGCGCAATCGGGCGGTGTTCATCCTGGCCAGCGCCGGGGCCCCCATCAATGCCGAATCCATCGAACGGGCCCGTCCCCAAGCCATGCGCTCTCTTGTTGATGAAAACCTGCAATTGCAGGAAGCCAAAGATAGAGAGGTCAAGGTCGACGATAAGGATGTTAATGCCGCCTTGGCCAATATCGCCGAGCAGAATGGCGGCAGTGTTGCCGATCTGGAAAAGGAATTGAGCCAGGCCGGCATCCCAATCAGCACCCTGCGCGCGCAGATCAAGGCCGATATCGCCTGGCGCCGGCTGGTCAATGGGCGCTTTGGCTCGCAGGTGCGCATTTCCGATGGCCAGGTCGAGGATACGATGGCCCGCATCGCGGCCAGTTCGTCCAAGCCGCAAATGCTGGTTTCGGAAATCATCTTGCCCGCCGAAACCGAAGAAGAACGCGCCGAGGCGATGGCCGGCGCGCAGCAATTGCTTTCCCAATTGCGCTCCACGCCGCCTGATCAGCATCAGCAAATGTTTGCCTTGGCCGCGCGGCAATATTCCGCGAGTTCGAGCGCCTCCACCGGCGGGGATTTGGGCTGGGTCTCACCCGGCGAAATCCGCAAGGAGCTGGAATCGGTCCTGGAACAGCTCCAGCCCGGGCAGATGTCCGATCCGATCGAGACCGAAAACGGCGTGCATATCGTGGAATTGCGCGAGCGCCGCCCCGGCCTGGATCGCCGGCGCACCACCCGCTTTACACTCAAGCAGATCAACGCCCCCGCAGGGGCCAGCCCCGCGCTGGAGCGCGCGCGCCGCCGCATCGATGGCTGCGATAACGCCCAGCGCGCCGCCAACAGCGTAAACGGGGCCAAGCTCGTCGATCTGGGCGATGTGAGCCAGGCAGATCTCAGCGATGCCATGGCCGAGGCGGTCGATAAGCTCTCAGCCGGCGAAACCACCCCGGTCCTGGTCAATGGGGAAAACGCAGCATTGCTCGTGGTCTGTGCGCGCGCCGCCGAGGGAGAAGGCCTGCCCACCCGCGAAGAAGTGGAAAACCGCCTGTTTGATCAAGAATTGGCCATGCTTTCGCAGCGTTATCTGCGCAATCTGCGGCGAGAATCCGCCATCATCACGCCGTGATTTCGCCCGCCCCCATCGCCATGTCCATGGGCGATCCGGCGGGGATCGGGCTGGAAATCGCCGCCAAGGCCTGGTTGGCGCGCACATCGTCCAGCCCCGTGTTTTTTCTGATCGCGGATTTCGAGGCCGCGCAGCGGGCCAGCTTCGGGGCCAGCCTGCGCCAAATCGAAAGCGCCGCCGAGGCCCAAGCAGTTTTTCCCGAGGCGCTGCCCGTTTTGCCCATTGCCCTGACTGTGCGCGAAAGCGCCGGCCAGCCCGATGCCCGCAATGCACCGGCCATTATCGAGTCGATCGAACGGGGCATTGCCTTGGCCCAAAGTGGCGCGGCCAGCGCCCTCACCACCCTGCCGATCGCCAAATCCGTGCTCTATGGCGCGGGCTTTGCCTTTCCCGGTCATACCGAATTTTTGGCGGCCCGCACGGGGGCTGCGCGCCCCGTAATGCTCTTGGCGGGCGAAAGCCTGCGCGTTGCTTTGGCCAGCGTGCATGTGCCTTTGGCCAAGGCGGCTGAGCAGATCCGCATTTCCGGCCTGGTTGAGCTGGGCCGCATCCTGGATTTGGCCCTGCGCCGCGATTTTGGCATCGCGCGCCCGCGCATCGCCATGGCCGGCCTTAATCCCCATGCCGGCGAAGGCGGATCGATCGGGCGCGAGGAGATCGAAATCCTTAATCCGGCCGCCGCCTTGCTGCGAAAAGAAGGTATCGCCATTACCGATGCCCAGCCGGCCGACAGCCTTTTTCATGCGCAGGCGCGCGCGCAATATGATCTCGTTTTGGCGATGACGCACGACCAAGGCCTCATCCCGCTGAAAACCTTGCATTTTTGGGATGCCGTGAATGTCACCTTGGGCCTGCCCATCGTGCGCACCTCGCCCGATCACGGAACCGCCTTCGCCATTGCCGGCCAGGGCATCGCCCGCCCCGACAGCCTGATCGCGGCCTTGCACCTCGCCGCCCGGATCGCCGCACGCCGCGCCGCGGCATGAGCACGAGTCTCGCGGCGCAGCTCGCGGCCCAAGGCCTATTCGCCAAGAAAAGCCTGGGCCAGCACTTCCTGCTCGATCCCTCCATCAATCGCCGCATCGCACGCTTGGCCGGCCCGCTCGAGGGCCAAACCGTGCTCGAAATCGGCCCGGGGCCGGGCGGTTTGACCCGCGCCTTGCTGGATGCGGGCGCGGCCAAGGTGCTGGCCATCGAGCGGGATTCCCGCTTCGCGGCCTTCCTCGACGATCTCGCAGGCCAAAGCGCCGGCCGCCTGGACGTGATCGAGGCCGATGCCCTGGAGGTGGATGAGGCGGCCCTGCTGGCCGAACGGGGGCTTAGCCGCGCCATCATCTGCGCCAATCTGCCCTATAATATCGGCACGGCTTTGCTGATCAAATGGCTGAAAGCTTCCGCGCTTTGGCGTGGCCCGATGTGCCTGATGTTTCAAAAGGAAGTGGCGCAGCGCATCTGCGCCAATCCGGGCAGCGATGCTTATGGGCGCCTGGCCGTTTTGGCGCAATCGGTGTGCCATGCGCGCCTGGAAATGAGCCTGCCGGCCGGGGCCTTCACGCCGCCGCCCAAAGTGGCTTCAGCCGTGGTGCGCCTCGATCCATTGGCCGCCCCCTTTGACGATCTGGCGGCGCTGGAGGCGGTGACGGGGGCGGCATTTGGTCAGCGCCGAAAAATGCTGCGCCAGGCGCTAAAGCCCTTGGGCGGCAGCGAAGATTTGCTGGGCATGGCCGAAATTGCGGGCGATGCGCGGGCCGAAACCATTCCCATCGAAGGGTTTTGGGCCCTGGCCAGGGCATGGCGGGCGCGCAACAGCGCGCAGATGTGATTAGACAGACATTCGTCACCGCTTCTGGAGGCTGCGAAGCGCAGCGGTTTCGAGGAATTGCCGGTGCGCTCGAACCCGGCCGGATCGGGCCGCCAACATGCGCGGCACAGCCCTTTTCCTGGTCAATTTTCCCCAAACATCAAGAAAGCCACGCGAAACACCTTGCAAATTCGGCAGGAAATGCCGATTTTACATGAAATGATCCCGCGCCACGCTAAAACCTTGCTGAATCAAACCCTTGCCCGCTCGCCCGCTGTGGCGCTGCTCGGGCCGCGCCAGGTGGGCAAGACCACCTTGGCGCGCGGCATCGCCGCCGCGACGGCCAATTCGGTTTATCTCGATCTGGAACGGGCTGCCGATCGGGCACGCCTCGCGGATGCCGACGCCTTCCTCGAGCCCCTGGCCGGGTGCCTCGTCGTGATTGACGAGGTTCACCGTGCGCCGCGCTTGTTCGAAGAATTACGCGGCCTGATCGATCGGCGCCGATACGCCGGGCATCGCACCGGGCAATTCCTGCTTCTCGGGTCGGCGTCCCTTGATTTGCTCAAGCAATCTTCCGAAACTCTGGCAGGGCGGATCAGTTTTGTTGAACTGGATCCGATAACGATCGATGAAGCCTTGGCCTATGATCCGGGCAGCCTCGATGCGCTTTGGCTGCGCGGCGGGTTTCCCGATTCGCTTATCGCGCCCACGGATGCGGCGAGCCTCAATTGGCGGGAGAACTTCATCCGCACCTATCTGGAGCGCGACATCCAGCAATTCGCTGGTGGCGTGAGTCCGAATGTCATTGGCCGGCTTTGGACCATGCTGGCGCACGCGCAAGGCGGCCTGTTCAACGCATCGCGTTTTGCCAAATCGCTTGACGTTTCGGCGCGCAGCGTCGGCCGCTATCTCGATCTGCTCGAAGGCCTGCTGTTGATGCGGATGCTGCGGCCTTGGCGCAGCAATATCGGCAAACGGGTCGTGGCCACACCCAAAATCTATCTGCGCGACAGCGGAATCGTGCATGCGCTGCTCAACATCGCCTCGCGGGAGGATTTATTCGGGCACCCGGTGGCGGGCTTGTCTTGGGAAGGCTTGGTGATCGAGGAGATTATCAGCGCGGCACCATATCGGGCAACGCCGTGGTTTTACCGCACCAACGCCGGCAACGAAATCGATCTGGTCTTGGAACTCGCACCCGGCCGCCTGGCGGCGTTCGAAATCAAGCGCAGCGCGCCATCTGGTTCACCTGCCGGTTTCCGCAACGCGTGCGACGATATTGGAGCGGCCCATCGCTTTGTCGTGTTTGCGGGGCCCGATGGGTATCCCATGGCTGGAGGCGTGCACGCCTTGGCGGCATCGGACATCGCCGAGACCGTGCGCGCTTTAGCCTAGCAGGCTGCTGAAAAAGTCGCGCGGGTCGCAAATTCTCGGCTAAGGATCGCCCGCGCCGCCCTTGCCCGCCGGCCCTGCGGCGTGCGAGGTTGCGCTTCGAGAATCGCGAGCCCAGATAGAGCCCGAAGCCGCCCCCTGAGGAAATACCACATTATGAATGAAGATGATGAAAAGCCCCAAGATGGCGAAGGCCGCGATGGCATGCCCAGCATTCTGGAAAAGGCCCTGATCGGGGTCCGCACCATTTTGCTGACCGGGGAAATCAACGATGCCCAAGCCAAGCGCGTCACCGAGCGGCTGCTGGGCTATAGCGCCATCAATTCCGATCCGATCACGCTGATCCTGTCCTCTCCCGGCGGGCATGTCGAAAGCGGGGACATGATCCACGACATGATCGGCTTCGTGCCGGCCCCCGTGCGGATTGTCGGCACCGGCTGGGTGGCATCGGCCGGGGCGCTGATCTATTGCGCCGTCCCGCGCGAGCGCCGCTTTTGCCTGCCCAATACCCGCTTCTTGCTGCAT
>CAZAGL010000054.1:0-11689 GCA_964484435.1 uncultured Caulobacteraceae bacterium | reverse complement strand
GTTGCTCTTTCTGGGCCGGGCCATTGGATACGCACGTCTATATCGACGGCTTCAACCTTTATTACGGCCTCCTGCGCGGCACGCCCTATAAATGGCTGGATCTGGGAGGCTGCCGATGATTCATCGGAAACACCGCCCGCCCTTGCCTTGCCAGAAGCGCCGCCAACTGGTAGGCGCGCAGCATGGCCGAAGTGCTGGTGGCACCGTCTATCCTCTCCGCGGATTTCGCCCGGCTCGGCGAGGAAGTCGCCGCGATCACCCATGCCGGCGCGGATATGATCCATGTCGATGTCATGGATGGGCATTTCGTGCCCAATCTCACCATCGGCCCCATGGTCATCAAGGCCCTGCGGCCCCATTCCGCTTTGCCATTTGACGTGCATTTGATGATCGCCCCGGTCGATCCCCTGCTCGCGGCCTTCCGCGAGGCCGGGGCGGACATCATCACCATCCATCCCGAGGCCAGCCCCCATCCCCACCGCACGCTCCAGGCGATCAAGGCGCTTGGCGCACGCGCAGGTGTGTCGCTTAACCCTGGCACGCCCCTTGCTTGTCTCGATTATCTGCTTGATATGCTGGACTTGGTCCTGGTGATGAGTGTCAATCCGGGATTTGGGGGGCAGTCGTTTATCTCGTCGCAATTGCGAAAGATTGAAGCGGTGCGCCAAATGATCGATGCCCATGGCGGAAACATCCTGCTGGAAGTCGATGGCGGCGTGAATGCGCACTCCATCGGCCAGGTCATCGATGCTGGGGCCAGCGCCATCGTCGCCGGCACCGCCGTGTTCGCCGGCGGCCCGGCCTGCTATGCCTCCAACATTGCGCGGCTGAAGCAGCCGCCCAGGGCAGTCTGAGCCGCGATGAGCACGGGCGGCCTCCCCGGCGCGCTGCGCACGCTGCTTTCCGCCGCCTCGGATGAATGGCGCGCCACCCCGTTTTATCGCATGATGTTGAGCGGGGCCGATCCCGCCGCCGGGCTGATCTGGCCGATCGATGCGCGATTGGGCCGCGAGGCGCGCGGGCGCGAAATCCTCAAGGGCGAATGGCGCTTTGGCTCGGAGCGCCTGCCCAATCGGCGGCCCAATCCGTTCACCGCCAATCCCCCATCCGAACATTTCGCGGCCCGGCTGCACGGCTTTTCCTGGTTGGGGGATTTGGCCGCCTGCGGGCTGGATGCGCGCAATGCCCTGATCGGGCTGATCACCGCCTGGACGGATGGGTTCGGCAATTGGCATGCCGAGGCCTGGGCCCCGGAAATCACCGCGAGCCGCCTCTACGCCTGGCTGTGCCATGGCAGCGCGGCTTTTGAATCGCCGGATCTGGCGGCGCGCCCGGCCATTTTGCGTTCCCTGGGGCGCCAGGCCCGGCATTTGCAACTGGCGGTGGGTGATATCATCGATCCGATGGGGCGCATCAAGGCGGGGGCGGCGCTCAGCCTGGCCGGCATCGCGGGCCTGCCCGAAGCCGATCGGCTGCTCGATCTGGGCCTTGAAACGCTGATGGAATGCTGTGCCGGGCAATTCCTGGCTGATGGCGGGCATTTGACGCGCGCGCCCGAATTGCTGGCCGAAGCGCATTATGATTGCGTCACCGTGTCGATGGCCTTGACCCAAGCCAAGCTGGAAGTGCCGCGTCTGATCGCGGACATGCTCTCGCGATCAGCCGATATGCTGCGCTTGCTGCGCATGCCCGATGGCAAGCTGGCCTGCTTCAATGGCGGCGGCGAAGGCGATGGCCTCAGCCTGGAGGCGACGCTGCTGCGCATCCCATCGGCGCGCCCGTTCCGCTTTGCCTCGCAATCGGGCTTTCACCGGCTGGAAGCGGGCCCGGCCTGCGTGGTCATGGATGCGGGTTCGGCGCCGCCCGCCGGCTATGGCGAGCGCGCGCATGCCGGGGCACTGGCCTTTGAATTTTCCGATGGGCCCGATCGGGTGGTTGTCAATGTGGGCTCCAGCCTCGATTTGCACCCCGAATGGCGCGCGGCCAGCCGGCCCACCAACGCCCATTCCACCTTGATCATCGATGATGCGCTGTCTTGCCGCTTTGAAACGGCGCGGCTAGGCCGGCCCGGGGCGCGCCCGATTGGCCCGCCTGGGCTTTCGGTGCGCCGCACCGAAGATGAGGAAGGGGCCTGGGTCGAGGCCAGCCATGAGGGCTATCGCGCCGAGTTTGGCCTGGTGCATCGCCGCACCGTGTTTCTCGATCGCGCCGGCAAGGAT
The DNA here is from genome assembly GCA_964484435.1 of uncultured Caulobacteraceae bacterium. Classification (GTDB taxonomy): domain Bacteria; phylum Pseudomonadota; class Alphaproteobacteria; order Caulobacterales; family Aquidulcibacteraceae. The sequence continues at coordinate 9,470 of CAZAGL010000054.1, read as the reverse complement.
TTGCGCGGCCAGGATGCATTGGTGCGCCCCTTGGCCGACGGGCGCAGCGCCAAGCAGGAGGCCATCCCCTTCGCGGTGCGCTTTCATTTGCACCCCAATGTCACGGTGGAGCGCGGCCCCTCCGGGGCTTTGGCCGTGCGCACGGCGCAGATGGGGCAATTGTGGCGCCTGCGCACCGATGCCGCCATCGTGGACCTCGAGCCCTCCATCTATCTCGCCGATCCGGGCGGCCCTTTGAAGGCGCGCCAAATCGTGCTGAAGGCCATGGCCGATCCCAATGGGGCCGGCGATGGCGCGCCCAATCGCATCCGTTGGGCTTTCACCCGCTTCGAACGGGCATAAACCCAAGCCCTCAATTCCTGGAGACGCCCTTTTCATGCAAGCAAACGACCCGCTGCGCATCACGCGCGCGCTGATTTCCGTTTCCGATAAAGCCGGCCTGTTGGCCCATGCGCAGGCTTTGCGCGCGCGCGATGTGCGGCTCGTCTCCACCGGCGGCACCTTTGCCGCGCTCAAGGCGGCGGGCATCGCGGTAGAGGAAGTGGCGGCGATCACCGGCTTTCCCGAAATCCTGGATGGGCGCGTCAAAACCCTGCACCCGGCCGTGCACGCAGGCCTGCTTGCAAGGCGCGACGATGGCGCGCACCAGGCGGCGATGCAGGCCCATGGCCTTGCCGCCTTCGATCTCCTTTATGTCAATCTCTATCCGTTCGAACAGACTTTGGCGGCAGGGAAATCCTTTGCCGATTGCCTCGAAAACATCGATGTCGGCGGGCCGGCCATGCTGCGCGCCGCCGCCAAGAATCATGCCTTTATCGCACTGGCCTGCGATGAGGAGGACATGGCGCTGATCTTGGAGGATATGCGCGCATCGGGCGGCTGCGTCAGCCCTTGTTTGCGCGCGCGCCTGGCGGCCAAGGCCTTCGCGCGCACCGCCGCCTATGACAGCGCCATCGCCAATTGGCTGGCCGGGCATGTCGGGGATGCGGCCCCGACCTGGCGCAGCTTTGCCGGGCGCAAGCTGCAGGATTTGCGCTATGGCGAAAACCCGCACCAAAGCGCCGCCTTCTACGCCAGCAACGCGCAGCGTTTCGGCATCGCCAGCGCGCGCCAGATCCAGGGCAAGGAATTATCCTTCAACAATTTGGCGGATGCCGACGCGGCCATCGAACTCGTGGCCGAGTTTGCCCCCCAGCAAAGCGCCGCTGCGGTGTTGATCAAGCATGCCAATCCGTGCGGCGTGGCCTTGGGCGAGGATGTGCGCCAAGCCTATGCGCGGGCCTTGGCCTGCGATCCCGTTTCGGCCTTTGGCGCGGTGGTGGCTGTCAATCGCCGGCTGGATCGCGCCGCAGCCCAAAAAATCATCGAAATCTTCACCGAAGTGGTCGTGGCCCCCGATGCCGATGACGAGGCCATCGCCATCTTCGCCACAAAGAAAAATCTGCGTTTGCTGCTGACGGGCGGCTTGCCCGATCCGGCCGCCTTGGAGCTGACCATGCGCAGCGTGGCCGGCGGCTTTCTGGTGCAGGAACGCGACGGGGGCATTGTGCGGGAGCAGGATCTGCAGCTTGTCACCAAACGGGCCCCGAGCCCGGCCGAATTGGCCGATCTGCTGTTTGCCTTCACCGTATGCAAGCACGTGAAATCCAACGCCATCGTCTATGCCAAAGCGGGGCAAACCCTGGGCATCGGGGCCGGCCAAATGAACCGGCGCGATAGCGCCCGCATCGCGGCCCTACGCGCCCAAGAAGCCAGCGAAGCGGCCGGGCTTGGCCCGCAATCCCTGCAAGGCAGCGTTTGCGCTTCCGATGCGTTTTTTCCGTTCGCCGATGGGCTGATCCATGCCGCCCAAGCCGGGGCCAGCGCCGTGATCCAGCCGGGCGGCTCGATCCGCGACGGCGAAGTGATCGCCGCGGCCGATGCAGCGGGGCTTGCCATGGTGTTCACCGGCATGCGCCATTTCCGGCATTAGCCGGTGCCCGCCACCCTCTCCGCCCGGGTCGAGGCCGTCGCCGCCAGCGCCCAAATCCTGCGGCCCGAGGGGCAAGGGCCCTTCCCGCTCGTGGTGCAGATGCATGGCTGCGGGGGGATCGGCCCCAATCAGATGATCTGGGCGCAAATCGGCCGCGCCGCCGGCTGCGCCATGCTGATCCTGGACAGCTATGCGTTTCGCAGCATCGGCCGCGTGCAGGCCATCGCCAGTGTCTGCACGGGCCTGCGGCTGCACGGGGCTGAGCGGGCGGGCGATCTCTTTGCCGCTTTGGCCTTTGCCCGCGCGCAGCCCTGGGTGGATCCACAGCGCCTCTGCGCCATCGGCTGGAGCCATGGCGGCTGGAGCATTCTGGATGCCCTGGCCATGCAGCCGGCGCAGCATGGGCCGGCCACCCGGCTTGCCGATCTGCCCGATGCGCCGCTGGAGGGTCTGGCTGGGGCTTTCGTGCTCTATCCCTATTTGGGCAGGGTGGCGGTGGCCGCACGACAAGCCTTGCAGCACGCCGTACCGGTTGAGGCGATTGTCTGCGGGCGCGATCACACGGTTGGCGCGCGCGTTCCGCTGGCGGCGCTGGGGCGGCTGCGCAGCGCCGGCGCGAACCTGGAAACGCATTTCTTCGCCGATTGCACCCATGATTTCGATGAGCCCAAACGCCATGCGCCGGGCATGCGCTATGATGGCGCGGCGGCTGCGCAGGCCCAGAACTTGTTCCAGGCCTTTCTGCGCCGGCATATCCTGCGCGCTTGACTGCGCCGAACCCTCATCCCCACCGCCGGGCGATCCCATCGCCCACGCGCATGGAATTGGCCACCAGGGTCAAAACCGGATTTACCGCCGCGCTGGAGCAGAACACGCTGGCATCGGCGACATAGAGATTATCCAATTCATGCGCCTTGCAATCGCGATCAATCGGCGAAGAAGCGGGATCATCGCCCATGCGCAAGGTGCCGTTTTGGTGGGCCGTGCCGTAAAGCGGCAGGAGTTCATCCATGCTGAACTTGAAGCCATGCAGGCAATGGCACATGAGGCCAGCCTTATCCAAGGTTTGGCGCAATTTCTTGCGCAGCCGCATATGGCCCTGCAAATTGTTGAAGGTGTAATCCAGCGCGATCCGCCCCTCGGGTGTCACGCGCACGCGGTTTTCCGGCAGCGGCAAATCTTCCGACATAGTGAGGAAAGCGATCATGCGCTTTTCCATGGCCCCCAGCAAAATCGTGGGAATGAACCAAGGCGGCAATTTGGAGGACAAATGCCCCTTGATGGTATCGGCGCTCATATATTCCAAAAGCTGGACATGCCCCATGGGGAATTCAAAGCCACCCTCGGGATCATTCCAATAAAAATCGCTGAGCCCCATGGTTTTTGGGAAGGGTGCCTCTACCGGCTGGGGCGAAACCGAGATGGTCGCCGTCGAGGTGTGGAACATGTAATTGCGGCCCACCTGATCCGAGCCATTGGCCAGGCCATTGGGATGGGCGGGCGATCGCGAATTGAGCAGCAAGGCGGCCGAATTGACCGCCCCGGCCGCCAACACGATGATATCGCCGCGAAAGCGCTCTTCACCGCCCGCGGTTTCGCACACCACATGGGTGGCCACCCGCCCCGGCCCATCGGTTTCGATGCGCAGCGCCTTGCGCCCCGTGAGCAGCACGACATTGGCGTGCTGTTCGGCCATGGTCAGGATGCGCCGGGCATCGGATTTGCCCATGCGCAAGCAGGGATGGCCGCCGCAGGTGCTGCAGCGGATGCAAGGCGAATCCCAGGGCGTATCAGCATTGCGCAAAATCCCCAGCGGCAAGGGATAGGGCTTCCAACCGCGGCGTAGGAAAATGCCGCGAATGGCCGAAACGCCCGGATCATGGGCCAGCGGCGGATGGGCATAGGCCGGGGCATCGGCATCATCGCTCGGATCGGCCCCGCGCTCGCCGTGCACGGACCAAAGCTGTTCGGCCTGCGAATAATACGGGGCGAGATCGTCATAGCGGATGGGCCAGGCCGGCGAGATGCCCCCCGCATGGGTGACTTCCTCGAAATCGCGCTTGCGAAAGCGCATCAAGGCGGCCCCGTAAAACATGGTGTTGCCGCCGGCCCAATAATGGGTGTTGGGCCGAAATTCCTTGCCCTTTTTATCCAGCCATTTTTCCTTGGTGCGATAGCGGCTGTGGATCCACACCGCGGCGGGGGACCAGTTTTCCGGCTCGATGGGCAGGCGCTCCCCGCGCTCCAGGATCAGGATGGATTTGCCGGTCTTGGCCAGGCGATGGGCCATGCTGGCCCCGCCGGCACCGGAGCCCACAATGATCACATCCCAATATTTGCCGGTCAGCCCCGCCGGGGTCTCCTCCGGGGAGAGAACGAGCGGGGAGGGCATTTCATCGATCGACACGATATTTCTCCGCTTGGGCCCGCACCAGGCTTTGCGTCCAGGCCTCGGGCAGATGGCGCAGCATGGCGATGGCGATCTTGTTATGCAAACCGGGCACGATGATTTCATGCCCTTTGGCATTGCGTGTCCAGGCCTCGATGACCACCGCCTCGGGAGTTTGCCAGAAATGGCGCGGGGCCTTGGCCATTTGTTCTTGTGTGCCATTGGCTTCATGGAAGCCGGTCTGGACAAAGCCGGGGCTTAGCGCGCTGACCAGCACGCCGCGCGCCTTCACTTCAGCCGATAATGATTGGGAAAACTTCACCAGAAAGCTTTTGCCGCCAGGATAAAGCGTATGCCCCGCCGCCCCCGAACTGAACGCCGCCGCCGAGGCCACATTGATGATGCGGCCAAAGCCCCGCTTGAGCATGCCCGGAAGCACCCCATGCACCAAGGCGGCCGGCGTCATCACGGTGATTTCCAAAAATGCGCGCTGGTGCGGCCAAAGCGTATTTTCATAGAGCGGTGGGATGGAATAGCCGGCATTGTTGACCAGGATATCGATCTGACCGGCCTCTTCCAGCACGGCGTGCACCGCCTCGGGGCTGCACAAATCGGCGCACATGACACTGGCCTTGACGCCATGCGCCGCTTCGATCTCCGCCGCCAGGCCGGCCAGCACATCCTTGCGCCGCGCCACCAGCACGACATCGCAGCCTTGCGCCCCGGCAAAGCGGGCAAAGCTTGTGCCGATGCCCGACGATGCGCCCGTGATCAATGCCCGCTTGTTGGCCAAGCCATCCTCCCCGCAATCGCGTTTCGCGCCCGCCTACACCCGCATGTCAAGCCCACCTACACAGAAAAGCGTGAGGCCCTCACGCCCCCTTCCAGCTATCGACATAAGCGGTGTTTTCGACACGGCACGCCCCCTCGCTGACCTCCAGCGCATCGCGCGTATCGATCATGACGGCATATTCATCGGTGGCCGGCTTGGTCTGAACCAGCATGCTGGCCAGCGCCTTGGGATGGGGGCCATGGGTGAAGCCGCTGGGATGCAGCGTCATCATGCCAGCATCGATGTTGTCGCGGGAAAAGAAATTCCCGGCATGGTAGAAAATCACCTCGTCATAATCATCATTGTTATGGAAAAATGGCACTTTGATCGCGCCGGGATCGGTCTCGAAGGGGCGCGGGCAAAAGGTGCAGACAACGAAGCGATCGCTCAGAAATGTCGTGTGAACGCTGGGCGGCAAATGATAGCGATGGCTGACCACGGGGCGGAAATCGCTCACATTGAGGCGCACGGGGGCCAGATCGCCGTGCCAGCCCACTGCATCAAGCGGGTTATGGGGGAAGGTGGCGATGGAGATGGCCCCGCGCTTTTTGATGCGCACGCACGTTTCGCCATCTTCGGCCTGATGGGCGCGGAAGGCCGAGTCCATGGCCGGGATTTCCAGCAAAGCCGGGTCAAACAAAGCGTGCGGGCCAAGCAGACCGCGATCCGGCAAGGTGAAATGGCTGTTTTTGGCCTCGATCAGCAAAATCGCCATCGGCGCATCGGGGGAAAGGCGCCAAAGCGTGCCCCGCGGCAGATAGAGATAATCGCCGGCTCGCAGGGCCAGATGCCCGTAATCGCAAAACAGCGCGCCCGCGCCCTCATGCACGAACAGCAGCAAATCCCCATCCCCATCGCGGACCAAGGCCGTCATGGGCGCGCCGATGCGCCAAAAGCGCATCTCACAGGCCCCATTGTGCAAGATGATGGGGCTATCCCAGGGGCAATCTTGGCCGGCATCCAGCTTTGCCAAATCGAAGGCGCGCGGGCGAAGCGGGCCCTCAAAGGCGCTCCAGCCCGTAGGCGGGCGAGGATGATAGAGAAAGGAGGCGGGGCCGAAAAAACCCTCTTTGGAAACTTCCCGCTCATAGGTGCCTTGCGGCAGATCGGCATGGGCCTGTTTGGAATAGGTTCCTTGCGCGCCGTGCGCGGGAATCCAGGTTTTCTTGCTCATTATCGGCACTCCTTCGCCCATTTTAGCGCATGATCGCGAAAATGCAGCACCCCGTTCGCTTGCACCGCGTTGCATATTTAGCCGTGCTCAGGCAGGCTCCGCGCCAGACGGGGGCTTAGCCATGAAGATTTTCCTGCGTATTCTGGGCTTTGCGGCCACAGCAGGCATCGCGCTGGCCGTATTGGGCCTGGCCTGGCTCACCTCACGCTTTCAGGGCGGCGGGCCCAGAATCAGCGGCGAATTGCGGGTGACGGGCCTGGAAAGCAAAGTGCGCATCATCCGCGACATGCATGGCGTGCCGCATATTTTTGGCGCGCGCGATTCCGAGATTTATTTCGGGCTGGGCTTTGCCCATGCGCAGGATCGCATGTTCCAGATGGATCTCACCCGGCGCCTGATGCAGGGCCGCCTTTCCGAGCTGGTCGGCCCGCGCGCGCTGGATCTCGATGCCAAAAACCGCATTCTCGGCTGGAGCCGCACCGCCGATGCGCAATGGGCGGCCATGGCGGCCCCCACCAAGGCCATCCTGCAAGCTTATTCCGCCGGGGTGAACGCGGCGATCGCGGCCGGTGCCAGCAGCCCAGAATACGCGATCCTGCTCAGCCGGCCAAAGCCTTGGCACCCGCAAGATTGCCTGGCCGCCGCCTTGGCCATGACCGATCAATTGACCGGCGGCGATGAGAACGAGCGCGCACGGGCCCGGCTCAGCCCTCGCTTGAGCCCGGCCCAGATCCAAGAATTTCTGACGGGCTATCCCGATTGGGCCCCGCGCACCTATCGCCCCGGCGAATTGCCATTCGAGCGTGAAGCGGCCTCCCCCGCCGCTGGCGGCGGCGCAGTCGTGGAAAATCAGCGCCCCGGTTCGAATACCTGGGTGGTTTCTGGCGCGCGCAGCGGCACGGGCAAGCCCGTTTTGGCCAATGATCCGCATTTGCCGCTGGCCGCGCCTGGGCCCTTCTATTTGGTGCGCCTGAATTTATCAGATGGCCCGCAAGTGGGGGCCACTTTGCCGGGCGCGCCCTTCGTGGTAATCGGCCATAACGGCCATCTGGCCTGGGGCACCACCACCCACCAGATCGATGCCGTCGATATCGTGCCGGTCGCGCCCGGGGCCAAAATCCAGGCCCGCAAGGAAACCCTGCGCGCGCGCAGCTGGGGCGTGCTGTGGACATCCAAAACCATCCTTGCTCAATGGGCCGAAGAGGGGCCCATCCTCGATCCCGCCTATTTCGATCTCAGGGGCTTTCCGCCAGGGCCAAAACTGCTGCGCACCATCGCCGATGACAGCGACAACCGCTTGGCCGAGGCCGTCTTCGCCATGGGCAAAGCCCAAAGCGTCGATGCGTTTTTTGCCGCCTCGCGCGGCTGGCTGGCACCGCCGCAAACGCTTTCGGTGGCCTCCATTTCCGGCGATATCGGCATGATTTCTCCCGGTCGCTTCCCCCATCGCGGGGCCGATGGCCAATGGCGAAGCGATCTTCCGTTTTCCGGGCGCCTGGAGGCCAAAAACCCGAAGACGGGTTGGCTGGCCACGGCCAACAATTTCATGCCGCCCCGTTCTTATCCCTATGCCATGCCCGGCGGGCATGACGCCTTCCGCATGGCCCGGATCGCCGAAGTGCTCGCCGAGGATGGGGCCCACGCGCCCGATCATGCGCGGGCCCTGCAGGGCGATGAGCATTCGGTGCTGGCCGCGCGGCTGGCCCCGCTGATCAGCGCCGCTTTGCCGAAAACCTCATCCGGGCGCGCTGCGCAAACCCAATTGATCAATTGGGACCATGTCATGCGCCAAGACAGCGTGGAGGCCACGCTTTATGCCTATTGGCTGCAAGCGCTGGGCCCTGCGCTTTATGGCGATGAATTGGGGGCCGATCTCGCTGGCGAATTCGCTGGCCCGCGCAATCTGTTTCTGGATCGGGCCTTAGCCGGCGATCTTGGCCATTGGTGCGATGATATCTCCACTCCCAAGGCCGTGGAAACCTGCCCGCAAATCGCCGGCAAAGCCCTCGATGAAGCCGCCAATGCCCTGGCCGATGCCCGCGGCCCCGATCCGATCAATTGGAAATGGGGCGAGGTGCACGCCGCGATTTTCCCCAATCGCCTGCTTTCGGCGCTGCCTGTGATCGGCAAGCGCTTTACGGTGCGTGCACCAAAGGGCGGGGATGGCACCAGCGTCAATGTGGCGCGCAATTTCTTCGGCGCGCCCGGCTTTGAAACCACCCATGCGGCCGGCATGCGCATGGTGGCCGATCTCGCCGATCTCGATGCCAGCCTGTTTCAGAACGCGCCGGGCCAATCGGGCCATCCGGCCTCAAAGCATTACCGCGATCTGGCCCCGCTTTGGTCAGCCAATTCCGGTTTTGAAATCCGCACGGATTGGGGCGCAGATGCCCCCCCGCCGGGTGCCTCGGTCTTGGGCCTCGATCCGCGCTGAAGGCCGGCCCGCCATTTTGGCCAAATCGCGGCCATTGAGCCGAAGCGCCAGGGCGGTTACGGTTGCGCCATCACTTCCCCCGCCGTTTCGCCGAAGGCCGTCATGTCAGAAGAAAAACGCACATTCACCGATGAAGAGGCTTTGGCTTTTCACCGTCTGCCCATTCCGGGCAAGATCTCCATCACCCCCACCAAGCCGATGGCCACCCAGCGCGATCTCAGCCTCGCCTATTCGCCAGGCGTGGCCGTGCCGGTGCTGGCGATCGCCAAGGATCCCGAAAAAGCCTATGATTATACCTCCAAGGGCAATCTGGTGGCTGTCATTTCCAATGGCACGGCCATTTTGGGGCTGGGCAATCTCGGTGCCTTGGCCTCCAAGCCGGTGATGGAAGGCAAATCGGTGCTGTTCAAGCGCTTTGCCGATGTCGATTCGATCGATATCGAGGTCACGACCCAGGATGTCGAGGAATTCATCGTCACGGTGCGCAATATCGGCCCCACCTTCGGCGGCATCAATCTCGAAGACATCAAAAGCCCCGAATGTTTCGTGATCGAAAGCCGCCTGCGCGACGAGCTGGACATCCCCGTCTTCCACGATGATCAGCACGGCACGGCGATCATCGCGGCGGCCGGCCTGATGAATGCCTGCGAAATCACCGGCCGGCGCATG
>CAZAGL010000053.1:10446-11706 GCA_964484435.1 uncultured Caulobacteraceae bacterium | reverse complement strand
ATGTGCTCTTCCACCTGTTGGCCTTGCTGCTGGCCCGGGGCCTTTCCCCCGATGCCCTTGCCACGGAGCTGGTGCGCCGGGCCGGGCAAAGCGGTCATGCGGAAAAGGCCGGCCGCCAGCCCAAGGCTTGAGGCTAATCCCCGCTCTATTGCATCGTCAGTGAAATCCAAGCCAGATTTCACTGGGTTCGATGCAATATCTAATTGAATCTGCGCATTTTCGGACACAAAACGGCAACTGCACTTTTCTTGAAAATGCGCTAGTTCGGCCCCGCCAGCAGATCAGCCAGCAGCGCACGCGTCTGCCCATCGGCAATGCCATCGACGCCATCCGGGCGAAAGCGGCGCTGAAAGGCGGTGACGCAAGCCTGCGTGCCCGCCTCAAAAACCCCGCTCGGATCATCGAGGCCATAGCCAAAGCGCGTCAGCTGCGCCTGGAGCCCTTCCACCTTCGCGCCGCGATCGCCCGCATGCAGCGGATCAATGCCCCGCAATTCCCGCGCGCCGATGCGCGGCCAAAGCGCCAAGCCGGCCTCAGCCAGCCGCTGCCAGGGGAAATGCTCCCCCGGATCGGCTTTGCGCATGGGGGCCACATCGCTATGGCCGATCACCGCGGACGGGCCAAGGCCATGGCGGGCGCAGATCTGGCCAACCAAAGTGATGACAGCACGGATTTGCGCATCCAAATAAGGCGGCAGGCCAAAATCATGGCCACCATTGGCGATTTCCACGCCGATGGAGCGATCATTGAGCGCGCCCTCGCTTTGCCAGCTGCCCACGCCAGCATGCCAGGCCCGCTTGTCTTCCGGCACGAGGCCTTCCACACGGCCATCCTCCAGCACCAGATAATGCGCGCTGACCGGATTGAGCGGGGCATCGGGGGCGATTTGCGGGCTTTGCCAGGGGCCGGGATAGCGCCCGGCGATCGGGGCCGGATCGCACAGCCGGGCGCGCGCGATCTCCCCGCTCTGCATGCCCGTATAGTGCAAAATCACCAAGGAAACTGGGCGTGTCCTGGCATCCCAATTCGGCAAGGCCCCAAAGGCGGATTGCCCCTTCACCCGCCGGGCGTGGCCTCGACCACCCAGCCATCCGACGTCCGGCGCGCCTCCAGCACCTCTGCGCTTGGAGCCCTGGCGGCGTGCGGCTTGGCCGCTTTGGCCGCCGGGCGCGGAGCCAAGCGCAGCACGATCCATCCCGCCGCGCCCGCCAAAGCCACGAAGATGCCGATCACAAAGGCGAACATCAGCACCAAGCCCCC
>CAZAGL010000053.1:0-10436 GCA_964484435.1 uncultured Caulobacteraceae bacterium | reverse complement strand
GCCGCAAAGCCCAGCCCCAGGCTGGCGCTGAACGGGCGCTTGGCGAAATAGGAAGCCCAGATCGATCCCATATTGCTCGTCATATGCACGCCTCCTGCGTGTTCGCCCTCATGGCGCGGAAAGCAAAACCTTCTCCCCGCGAATAGCAGAAAACGCGGCATTGATGGCGGCCGTTTTGGCATGGGCGATCGCCACGAACTGGGCCGGCGCGCCGCCGGCGCTGAGCCGATCGGGGTGATTTTCCGCCGCCAGCCGCCGCCAGGCCTGGCGCACCTCTTCGAGGCTGGCCCCGGGAAGCAGGCCCAAAACGCTGTAGGGATCGGCCGGATCGGGCCCCAGATTGGTGGCTTTGATGCGGCGAAATTCCAGATCAGAAAAGCCGAACTTATCGGCCACCGTCTTCAGATACCGCAATTCGTTTTCATCCACGGCCCCATCGGCGGCGGCGATGTGGAACAACCCATCGAGGACATCTTCAAGCAAACAGGGCCGGGCGCGATATTTGCGCCCGATCTGCCGGGCATAGGATTCATAGCCATGGATGGTTTGCTTGGCCAAAGCGAAAACACGCCTGAACGCCGCCTCCTGCCCCGGCGGCGGGCGAAACACATGGGCGGCGGCCAGCAATTCCGATTCGGTGACATCGCCATCGGCCTTGGCCATCTTTGCGGCGAGGCCCACCACCGCCGCAGTGAAACCGACATCCCCAGGGGCGGGCGCGCATTCTTCATGCGGGGCGGGCGGATCCGCTTCCACATCGAAGGCACGCGCCGCCAGCGCCAGAAGCTCAGACCAAACGGACATGCGCTATCATTGCCGGGACTTTATCAGAGTTCAACGCCCAGATGCGCGGCTTTCCCCATCATTCGATGAAGATGTGGTTAGAATCGCGCCTGATTCCCCAAAACTGCGCCATTTTAGCCGATCAGGCCGCCAGGCTATGGCCCGAAGCGATCAGCAATTCGCGGATCGTGCCCACCAAAGTGGGGCGATCCGCGGGCTTCATCAGATAGCGGCTCGCCCCCAAGGCTTGTGCCTTGGCGGAATCGTCCACCACCGTATAGACCAGCACCGGCAGATCGCGATAGGCAGGCTCCTGGCGCAGCGCCTGAAGAATATCCCAGCCGCTGCCATCGGGCAAAACGATGTCCAGAACGATGCAGGCCGGGCGGCGGGCGCGCACCGCCGCCAGCCCGCCCACCGCCGAGGAGGCCGAACGCACCGATACCGGCAAATACCCCATGGCGCGCGCCATCAGATCGCGGGCCGAAATTTCATCATCAATGATCAGCACTTCGGGCAATTCGGCGGCCCCACTAACGGATTCGAGCGGGTTTTCAACCGGGATCGGCTCGATCTGGGCCTTCACCGTCAAGGTGAAGATTGAGCCCTTGCCCACTTCGCTGCTGGCCGAGATGTTTCCGCCCAACAATTCGGCAAGGCGGCGCGTGGTGGTCAGGCCAAGGCCGGTGCCGCCGCCGCGTTCATCCAATTTTTGCTCGCTGGCCAGAACCGGCTCGAACAACAAAGCCAGGCGATCGGACGAAATGCCGCAGCCCGTATCCTCCACCTCGAAGCGCAGATACTCGGTTTCCTCCACGAGCAATCGCTCCGCGCGCACGCTGATCTTGCCTCGCTCGGTGAAACGGCAGGCATTGGAAACCAGATTGAGCAAGCATTGTGTCAGCTTCAGCTGATCGGTGAAGGCCGTTCCGACATACTCGCCGATGGCAATTTCCAGCACCGAGCCCGTGCGAGCCGCGAGCTGCGAGACATTCTCGGCAACATCTTTCAGCCAGATCGGCACGGAAAACACGGTCGGAACCAGGGCCATTTGCCCCGAATCCATCTTGGATAGATCGAGCAGATCATTGATCAAATGCAGCAAATGGCGCGCCGCGCCGCGAATACGGCCGGCATCGGCCATGCCGGCAGCATTGCCATCGGCCTCCAGATCTTCCTGCAGGATTTCAGAATACCCCAAAATGGCATTCAGCGGTGTGCGCAATTCATGGCTCATGGAGGCCAAGAACCGCGAGGTATAGGTGGCGGCGTGCTCTGCCTTTTTCTTGGCATTGATCAGCTCACCAACAAACCATTTGAGCTGGGATTTGGTTTCTTCAAGATGCTGCAATTGCTTGGCGGCATCGCGGAGGGTATCACCGCGCTGAGCGACCTCTTCGGCCGCACTGATGATCGATTCGGCGGCTTCATCGGCGCTGCGCGCATCCGCGCCCAATTGCTGGGGGCCCGATAGGCTGGCGCGCATCTGCTCGACAATACTCGAAACCGAATTCGCCACCATTTGCGCCTGGCGCGCCGTGTGCTGGGCGGCCTCTTCCATCTCCACGCGCGCGGTGATGTCCTCGATCGTCCCCTCGAAATAGACGACTTGCCCCGCCGCATCCTTGACCGCGCGGGCGGTTTCGATCACCCAAAACTTCTCGCCCGTGCGGTGGCGATAGATTTGCGACACGAAATTGGTGACGCGCCCATGCATTTCCATGAGGCGCAAAAACACCCGCCGGCGGCTCGGCTCGACATACCATTCCGATTCGATGCAGCGCGCCGCCTCCAGCCATTCGCGCTCGCTGGCATAGCCCATCATGCGCACGAAAGCCGGATTGGCGCTGTTGGGCTGGCCATCGAAGGTGGAGCGGTAAATACCCACTTCCAAATTGTCATAAAGGGCACGATAGCGTTCCGCATCGCCCGGATTGGTCCATTTGGCGTCGTCCAGCGGGGCAATGATGACCAGGTGCCCACCGGGCATTTCGAACAGGTTCATTCGGGCCTGGAACACGCCGTTCACGCCGATGAAAATGATGCCATCTTGGCCCGCTTGGGCATTGGCCCCGCGCATGAGCCCAGGCAGGACATGGTGTGCGCAGCCGGTCACCTCTTGGAATGCCTGGGATTTGGCGTTCTCGCCAAAAACCTGGCCAAAGCGTTGTGTTTGCAGCACAACATGCTCACGCGCATCCAGCAGGCAGGCTAGGCTGCCGGCGGCATCCAGCGCCATGAAGGCCCATTGCGTGTTGGGAACTGCTTCGTTCACCACGAACTCCAGAGACAAGTTCTGCCAATCTAGCGCGCAAGAGTGAACGAACTCTCAGCGGCGAGTGGAACAGTCAAAACAAAATGATCTATTCAGTAAACGTGAGGTAATGATCATGGCCGGCCGCCCTTTTTTCACGCTCGATGTCTTCACCAGCACACGCCTCGCGGGCAATCCTTTGGCCGTCGTCCTGGATGCTGATGATCTGGACACCCAGCGCATGCAGGCCATTGCCGGGGAATTTAATCTTTCCGAAACGGTGTTTGTGCGCGCCCCAACGCGCCCCGGCTCACGCGCGAGCGTGCGGATCTTCACCCCGGTTCATGAAATGCCCTTTGCTGGCCATCCTTTGATCGGCACGGCTTCCCTGCTCGCCCTTTCCGCCGACGAGCCCGCGTTCAGCCTGGACGCGCCGATCGGGGAAATTTCCTGCAAAACCCAGCGGCTGGGGCTGGGTCTGGCCCGCGCCCGCTTCGCTTTGCCCAAGCAGGCCAGCAGCGTTGCCGGGGGCCCGGATCGGGGGGAAATTGCCGCGGCTTTGGGCCTTATGCCCGCAGAAATCGGCTGCGGCCCGCACCTTCCCAGCCGCTTTGACGCGGGCGCGCAGTTTGATTGCATCCCATTGCGCGATCTGGGTGTTTTGGCCAGAGCCGCCCCCCAGCGGCCGGAATTTGACCGCATCTTCGCGCCGCCCGCCGGGCTGGTCTATCTCTATACGCCGGGGGGCGAAGGTGGCGCGCATTGGCGCAGCCGCATGTTCGCGCCCGGCTATGGCGTGCCCGAGGATCCGGCCACCGGCTCAGCCGCGGCGGCTTTCACCGGCGTGCTGGAGGCTTTCGGCGCGCTGCATGAGGGAGAGAACAGCGTGCGCATCGATCAAGGCGTGGAAATGGGCCGCCCATCCCGCCTGAACCTTGAACTCGCCGTCCAAGGGGGCAGATTGCACGCGGCCTTTCTTAGCGGTGAGGCCGTGATCATGAGCGAAGGCAGGCTGCGGATTTAACTGGCCGCCCAATTTATTCCTTGCGCGGCTTTTTTCCTGCTTTTTTCGCTTCTTGTTCAGCCTTTTGCTTTTCCACTTCGGCGTTGGCCGCAGCATTGGCGGCCTTTTTGGCCTCCCATTCCTGGGCCTGCGCCTCCCATTCGGCATCGCGCGTGGCCGTCAGGGACAGCGCGATGGCCTTGAATTCCGCTTTGTGATCCTTGCCGTCATAGGCCTTGCAAAAACTGCGCACCTCAAAACCCGGCCGCACATGCACGGCCACCATCAGATTATCAGCACCCGCCTGGATTTCGCCGAACTGGACCGGCCAATTGCTGACATTTTCCACGCTGGAGGTGAGAACCTTGGGGGGATTTTCCGGGCCGCCCCCGTTGAGCACGCGCCCCTCGAACGAGCCCAGCAATTTCTGGTTGTCGTAGGGCTGCTGGAAGGTGCGCCGGACATCGGTTGGCTTGGCGCTGGCCCATTCGGGGTGATCGATGCCGATGAACCAGCATTCGGCATCGGCCCCGCCGACCACGAATTCCGTGTTCGCGCTATCGGGCTTGCTCATCAGATCGGCCGGCCATTTGGCCGGATAGGCAATGGAAAACCGGCCCTTGGGATCGGCATAGGGCTTGGTGGCCTGGGCCATGGCCAAGCCGGAGGCAAAAATCCCGAATGCCAAGCCGAGGGCAAGTGCGTGCTTCACTTTTATCTCCATCCAATTCGATCACCGATACGTAAATACGTGCCTTGGGCGGCGTCAATGTGGCACTTGCATCGCATGCGATGTAAATGCTAAACTGAAGCCATGGATGAGCGGCTGTTTTTTCTGTTGACGCGGGCCCAGCGCCGCCTTGCCGATCTCGCGCAGGCAGGCCTCGCCGATTTGGGCGTCACGCCCACCCAGGCGGGCGCGCTGTTTGCCCTCCCCCCGGAGGGCGGAAGATCCATCGGGGCGCTGGCGCTGGCGCTCAGCCTCGCGCAATCGGCGGCTTCGGGCCTGGCCCAGCGGCTGGAAAAACTCGGCCTGATCGCGATCAGCCCCGATCCGGCCGATGCGCGAAAAAGCCAGCTGCATCTGACGGCGCATGGCCTGGCCATCCGGGCCCAAGCGCTGGCGCGCACACGCGATTTCAATCGCGCGCTGGCCCGCGATCTCAAACCCGCCGATCTGGCCATCGTTCTTTCCTGGCTGAATTCTTTGGTTTCTTCCTTCGAACACGGACAATCCCATGACCGAACACGTCATTCTGCGTCAAACTGAGGCCGTTCTGGAACTGCGCCTTTCGCGCCCGGAAAAAAAGAATGCGCTGCACAATGCCATGTATGGCGCTTTGGCCGATGCGCTGGCCCGGGCCGAGAGCGAGGCGGCCATCCGCTGCGTGCTGTTCACCGCCGAGGGGGGTGATTTCACCGCGGGCAATGATCTCGCCGATTTCGCCGCCATCGGCACCGGGGCCTTGGCCCCCGAGGCCCGCCATGTCGGGCGCTTTCTGAAGCAATTGGCCCATGCCACCAAGCCCCTCGTCGCCGCCGTGCAGGGCCAGGCCGTGGGTGTTGGCTGCACCATGCTGCTGCATTGCGATCTCGTTTATGTCGCGCCGGACGCGCGCTTGACCACGCCATTTTGCAATCTCGGCCTCGTGCCCGAGGCGGCCTCCAGCCTGCTTTTGCCCGCACGCATCGGCCATGCCCGGGCTTACGCCATGTTCGCGTTGGGCGAGGCGATCAGCGGGCAAGAGGCGGTATCAATCGGCCTGGCCAATTCGGCCATCCCGGCACCCGAACTGCGCGAGGCTGCGCTGGCCAAAGCCCTTATGCTGGCCAGTCGCGCCCCCGGCGCGCTCAGCGCCACCAAGGCTTTGCTGCGCGATGGGGCAAGGCTCGCGGCGCAAATGGATATCGAGGGCAAGATCTTTGAACAGCGCCTTTCCTCGGCCGAGGCGCGCGAGGCCTTCGCCGCTTTCCTGCAAAAGCGTGCGCCGGTTTTCCATTGACCCCATCGTCGCAAGCCGGCGCGCGAAATATTCGTGCCTGGCAATTCATTTTCGCATTCCCCGCTCAGGCACACGGGCAAATTCGCGCCAGATGCATCGTGCATTGACGCGGGGCGCGCGCTCCGCCACCTTTAGCCCTTCGCCGCATTGGCAAAAATCGGGGACGCGTCGCGTGCAGCGCGCATGGGAGCCGTTGATCGAATGCGCGCATTGCGCAGGACGCTCATCGGATGGAGGCAAGAGTGGGAAATGACGTGATCGGATATGAGGCGCTGATGCAGGATGCCCTGCGATCGGTCGTGCGCGCCGCGCTGCAGACGGCCGCAGGCTCGAACGGCTTGCCTGGCAGCCATCATTTCTATCTGACCTTCCGCACCAAGGCCCCCGGCGTTGTTCTCTCGGATCAATTGGCCCAGCGCTTTCCCGATGAAATGACCATCGTCCTGGAGCATCAATACTGGGATCTGGAAGTCTATCAGGATCGTTTCCGGGTGGTGCTGAAATTTGGCGGGCTGCCGCAGGGCGTCGTGGTGCCCTTCTCGGCGTTGACCCGCTTTTATGATCCTTCCGTGCGCTTTGGCTTGCAATTCGAAACGAAAGATGGCGCAGAGCCGGCAAAGCAAGAAATCCCCGATCCGGTGCCCCAGAATCTCACGGGCGCTGTCGTTTCCATCGATGCCTTCCGGCGCAAATGAGCAGGCCGCCGCCCGCCTTCGCGCACAGCGATAGCGAATTGCTGGCCAGATTCCGGGCCAGCGCCAATCAGCCCAATTGCTCCCAGCTGTTGGGCTTTGAAATGCTTGAAATCGATCAGGCCCGGCGGCGCGTCGTCATGCGCTTTGTGGGGCGCCCCGATTTCACCAATCCGATGGGCAATATCCAAGGCGGCATGCTTTGCGCCATGCTGGATGATGCCATGTCCGTGGCCGGCCTCGTGGCCTCGGGCATGCAGGCGGCCATGCCCACGCTGGAGATAAAGATCAGCTTTCTGCGCCCCGCCGCGCCCGGCGCGCTGCGCGCCATCGGGCAGGTGGTTAAGCTCGGCAAATCCATCGCCTTCTTGGAGGGCGAATTGCTCGATGAGCAAGACCGCCTGGTGGCCAAATCCAGCGCCACCGCTTTGCCGACATTGATCTCCTCCATCCTCGCTAAAGGCCAAGGCTGAGGGCAGACTGGCGGGGGGCAAATTGAAATTCTGCGCCGATTTGTGTATTTGTTCTTATGGAGGCGAACATCATGGCAACGCGCATGGGCATCAAGGCGTTTCGCGACAATTTCCCCGCCATCGCCCGCGATGCCAGAGCGGTGGTGATTGTCACCCACCACAATGCGGTGGTCGGCTATTACACGCCCACCGATCGCGATCCATCCGTGGGCATCGATTGGGCGCGCTTTGAGCAACGCGCTGCGGGTGCCCGGCGGAACCTAGAGGCACGCGGGGTTCGCGTCGCACAGGAACTGGCGGCGTTGGGCATCGAAGATGACGTGCCCTTCGATGACCCCTGGGCCCAAGGCTCTGGGTGATGCGTGATCATCCTTGATGCGAATACGATTGTTTCGGTGATCTTGGGCACCCATACCCGATCCGTCTTGAAGGCCGCCCTGGAGCGTGGGCTAGCATTTGGCCTTCCCCAGCCTCAGTTGGAAGAAGCCGCGCGCGTCTTGACCGAAAAGCTCTCCATGCCGTTTTTGGACGCTGCGGTTTTGCTTGAAGAATTGTTGCGCAGCATCGCCCTGATCCCCGAGCCGGCTTTTGCTGGCCATGAGGCCGAAGCAAAAGCCAGGCTGCACGAACGCGCAATCAGCGATTGGCCGGTTTTGGCGGCGGCGATGGCCTATGACGCAGATATCTGGAGCAATGATCGTGATTTTTTTGGTGTCGGCGTGGCGGTTTGGTCGACGAAGAATCTCAAGTTCGCCGCTCTCGCATCGTCATCGCGACCCTAACCGAAGTTTGTAAGGCTCGATGCCATAACGATCTCGTTGCGCGCAATTGCAGGCGCAATATCGCGGCCGCGCTGGATTTCTCCAACAGCCTGCTAATCCTCATCGTCCTCGTCGTCATGATGGCGATTGGCGCCGAAGGGCAGGATGGGCCCGTCATCGTTCGGCGCATCATCACCGCGACCGAAGGCCGCAAGGCTCCAGGCCATGATCGCCGCCAAGCCCGCACCGATCAGGATCAGCAAAACAACATTCATCGCTTGCTCCTTACGTGATGCCTTTCCACCCGCGCGATTGCAGGCTACCTAAACGCACATGCTTTGCGCCGTCATTGTATTTCCTGGTTCCAATTGCGATTCCGATGCCGCCGCCGCGATCGCGCGGGTCAGTGGGTGCCGGCCCGTGATGTGCTGGCACAAGGATCACGATCTGCCCACCGGGGTGGATTGCGTCTGGCTGCCCGGCGGCTTCAGCCATGGCGATTATCTGCGGGCCGGGGCGATGGCCGCGCGCGCCCCAATCTTGCGGGCGATCAAGGAATTTGCCCAGGCCGGCGGGCTGGTTTTGGGCGTGTGCAACGGCTTTCAGATTCTCACCGAAGCGGGCTTGCTGCCCGGTGCGCTGCTGCGCAACGCCTCGGGCCGCTTTGTGTGCCGCGACGTGCGGCTCGCCATTGAAAACACCAACACGCCCTTCACCGGGGCCTTTTCCGAGCCGCGCGAGGCCGTCATGCCCGTGGCCCATGCGGATGGGCGCTATGTGGCCAGCGAGGCCGAGCTCGACGAGCTGGAAAGCGAAGGCCGCGTGGTTTTGCGCTATTTGGATAATCCCAACGGTTCGGCGCGCTCCATCGCCGGCATCCTCAACCGCGCGGGGAATGTCCTGGGCATGATGCCCCATCCCGAACGTGCCGCCGATCCCGCCTTTGGCGGCCTGGGTGGCTGGCCCATTTTGCAAAGCCTTTTGGCCATCGCTTAGCTTGAATTGAAGGAGAAAATTCCATGAGCTTCGACGACGAAGTCGACGCCGCCCGTGAGCGTCTCAAAGCCAGCCTGCCGCCGAGCACGGATTCCCTGTTCGATGAACTCGCCGCCTTGCAGGCCCTGGTGCCCAAGCTGGAAAGCAAAATTCGTAGCAAACGGCTGACATTCGCCGTCAGCGAAGAAGACGATGCCGAGCTATCGATCGCCGTGCTGCACGCCCAGACCGATGAGGAATTGGGCCTCATCTTCGCGGAAGATGGCGAATATGTCTTTGAATCCAGCCTGGAAGATTTCTTCGACGATTTCGTCGATGAAGATGCCGATGCCTTTGTCAGCCGCCTTTACGAAACGCTGAAAACCGATCTGGCCAAATACGAGATCGAAAACGAAGTGTGAGGGATCAGGCGGCGTTTCCCCACACGCCGGGCAAGGGCGTGGGCCGAATGCCCTGGATCAGCGGGCCAGGATATTCCCTGGCCAATTGCATCTGCAAAGCGCGGGCGGGGGAATAATCGGGACGATCAGCCTGCGGCAATTCCATGCGCGAAGCAAACCAGGCCAGCCAGAAAACGAACAGCATCGCATGTTCTCCCTATTTCCTAAGCCTTGCTCCATCAAGATTAACACCGCGTTGCCTTGATCGGCGCGCTTGGATAAGCATGCGCGCATGACCCATCCCCATCTCGCGCCAGCGACCGTGGCCCAGGCCCTCGAATTTGGCCTCTCGCAGGCGGAATGGGAGCGCGTGCTGGCAAGCCTCGGGCGCGTGCCGAATTTCACCGAACTCGGCATCATTTCGGTGATGTGGAGCGAGCATTGCTCTTATAAATCGTCCCGCGTGCATCTGGCCAAACTGCCCACCAAGGCCGCGCATGTGCTGCATGGCCCCGGCGAAAACGCCGGGGTGATCGATATCGGGGCCGGGCCCGATGGGCGGGCCATGGCCTGCATTTTCAAGATGGAGAGCCACAACCACCCCTCCTTCATCGAACCTTATCAGGGGGCGGCCACCGGGGTGGGTGGCATTTTGCGCGATGTGTTCACCATGGGCGCGCGCCCCATCGCGCTGATGAATGCGCTGCGCTTTGGCGATCCGGCCCATCCCAAAACCCGCAGGCTGGTCAAAGGCGTGATCAGCGGCATTGCCGGTTATGGCAATTGCGTGGGCGTGCCCAATGTGGGGGGAGAAACCAATTTTCATTCCGGGTTTGATGGCAATATCCTCGTCAATGTCTTGTGCGTGGGCTTGGCGCATCAGGACAAGATCTTCCTCAGCGCCGCGCGCGGCAGCGGCGATCCGGTCGTTTATGTCGGGGCCAAAACCGGGCGGGACGGCATCCACGGAGCCACCATGGCCTCGGCCGAGTTTTCCGACGATGCGCAGGCCAGCCGGCCAACGGTGCAGGTCGGTGATCCCTTCCTCGAAAAGCTGCTGATCGAAGCCTGCCTCGAATTGATGGCCACCG